>CALEOJ010000154.1 GCA_937910425.1 uncultured candidate division WPS-2 bacterium | reverse complement strand
ACGACGGGAACCGTCGACTTCGGATCGGATACGCTCGCCATATGGGGAATCCCGGATCATCTAATTCCACTTGGAGCGAAGGGATCAGATGATGTCCGCAATCTTATTATCTTGTGCACCGATTGTCATCGCTTCCTGCATTATGGTGAAGGAGGAGCGAAGGCGACGGAGAGGTTGCTTACCGTGCGCGTGCGCTGAGTTTGGGCTCCCGGTCTCGCGTGGCTACTCGGGATAGCCGCCGGAGTTCCAGCGCGTAGTTTGGCGATGCTGCGCGAAGCCGTTAGGCCCTTCGCTGCGCCGCATCTTTGTGATTGCGATCTTGATCACCCGAAGCTACGAATGTTGCGAAATCGGTCGGGTGTTGCAGCGACACCTCGACGCGATCAGATCGCCGAGGCTCGCGGCATGTGGCGTAGGTCGACGTCCTTCGCCGGGAGTGGTTGTTCCGGCGCGGCGACGTTGAGGTTCTGCAGCTCGCGAGCGACGGGGCCTGGCTGGCGCCTCCCATAGGAACGCTTCGTCACCGGCGTCGCTGCGGATGCGCTCGACAGACCGAGGTTTCGCACCGCTGTCCCCCTTCGGCGAGTCGGCCCGCTCGTTGTTCGGTGTCGGCGTACTCAAGGTCTGAATCCATCAGGCGGAAGCAGCGGCGGTAGTTCCCATGCAGGACTGCGTCGATGTAGCGCGCCGTTCGACGCAGCCTTTTAGCCTCGCGGCGGAATGTCTCCATGGAGACGCCGAAACGGCGGCGGTAGTTGGCGAAGAGCGCGGGATCGTCGAGAACGAGGAGCGCCGCGAGGCAGATGAGCCGTATGACCAGGCGTGCGGCTTGCGTGGTCGATTGGCGCGCCGCGGAAATCACGACGCGCAATCCGAATCAAACGTGAAGCAGACCATGCGGTAGGTGTACTTCATCACGGGTTCGATTTCGAAGCCGGCTTGGCGCAGCACGCCGACATCGCGGTGAAACGAGCGCAGCGACATACCGAACCGGCGGCGATAATCGTCGATGGTCACGAGCTCGCGGCGGGCGAAGCGGGCGGTCAGCCAGACGAGGCGGGTGAGGCGGAACGCGAGCGCCCCGGGGCTGGCATACGCAGGCCGTGCGTAGCGGCACGCCCGGGTGTTCGACGCGGGCGCGCCGAAACGGGTGTTTGTCATTCGGTGGACTCCAGTTCCATCGGGTGACAGACTCGGTCGGTGTTAGCGCACCGGCCGAGTCGCCTATGTTGTCATGCGCGTGTCGCGCGTACGATTATTGTAGCACTCGTACGTATGTTCGGCAAGTTGATTGCCGTTGCGATCGCGTCGATCAGCCGTGCAAAATGACGCGGTTCGCGATGAACGTGCCGTTGCTCCAGTAACCGAATATTGCGACGCGCTGGCCGGCGGTCGGCGTCGTGCCGGTCGGACGGATCACGGTGCCTTCTTTGAGGTCGACGATCATCGTGTCGCCCTGAACGCTCGT
Organism: uncultured candidate division WPS-2 bacterium; assembly: GCA_937910425.1. Classification (GTDB taxonomy): domain Bacteria; phylum Vulcanimicrobiota; class Vulcanimicrobiia; order Vulcanimicrobiales; family Vulcanimicrobiaceae; genus Vulcanimicrobium. Next base: position 3,851 of record CALEOJ010000154.1, on the reverse strand, counting down.
GATCGTGAGGCGGTTCGCTGTGAACTTGCCGACGGTACCGAGCAACTCGTGGTTGCGGTCGTAGGCTCCCGTGTCCCAGGTGCTCTGCCAGGCGTCGACGCTGTTGTACGTCGGGTCGAATGTGCTCCAATTCGAAGCGGTGGGCGGCATGGCCGGTGGGCACGGATTGGCGACTTGGGCGGCGCCGATCGCGGCGGTGGCTGCGAAGATGCCGATTCCGACAGCGAGCGGTCGGATGATTTCGATTGCCGTAGATTTCTTGCTCATAGTACGGTGTACCCGGCACGGCGGGAGATCCGCCCTTCGACAGGCTCAGGACGACAAAGACAAGCTCAGGATGACAAGAGAGAGCGCTTGGCTATGTCTCGCGAGTGGCACGGTGGGCGGACAGCCACTCTTCGTCGACTTCGACGCCGAGGCCGGGGCGGTCGGGGACGTCTGCTTCGCCGTGTGCGACTTGTACCGTCTCGCGGGCGTAGGTGCTCTCGACGAATTGGCGGCCGTTGAGATCGACCGGCGTGTCGATACCGAACGCTGCGAACAGGTGCAGCGATGCGGCGAGGCCGACGTCGGAGTCGGTGAGGCCGGAGCCCATCAGGCGCACGCCGGAGTCGAGTGCGTACTGGCAGAGGCGGCGCGAGAGCGTAAGGCCCCCGTTGCGCTGGACCTTGGCGATCGCGATGTCGATCGCGCCGAGCTTCACGAACGTTGCGAGGTCGGTCGGGTGGCGCAGTGACTCGTCGAGTGCGACCGGGATCGCCGAGCGCTCGCGTACGCGGCGCAGGCCGTCGACGTCGTTCGCGGGGAGGGGTTGTTCGAAGGCGGCGACGTTGAGGCGTTCCAGCTCGCGGGCGACGCGCAGGGCGGTGTCGACGGAGTAGGCCTGGTTGGCGTCGACCCATAGGAACGCGTCGTCGCCGGCGGCGGCGCGCACGCGCTCGACGGTGCGCACGTCGTCGCGCTCGCCGTGCAGGCCGACTTTCACCTTGAACGCGCGATAGCCGCGGCCGCGGCCTTCCTGCACCGAGGCTTCTGCACCGCCGGGGCCTTCGGTTGAGACGATCCAGCCGAGCGGGATCCGGTCGACGCGTTTGCCGCCGAGGAGCGCGTAGACCGGGAGGCCGAGCGCTTTGCCGAGGAGGTCGTGCACGGCGACGTCGATGGCGGCTTTGGCGAGCGGCATGCCGATCGAGAAGCCGCGGTTGATTGCGCGGTCGAACGCGCGGGTTAGGCGGTCGAGATCCCAGACGGGGATGCCGATTGCGACTGGGGCTAGATAGCGGTCTATCGTTGAGGTGATGGATTCGAGGGTCTCGTAGGTCCAGGATGGGATTGGGGTTGCTTCGCCCCAGCCGAAGGTGCCGTCGTCGGCGGTGACCTTCACCAGCACGCGGATCGAGGGTTCTCCGGCTCGTGCTACGCTGCCGCCGCTTACTGCGAAGTTCGCTAGCGTTGGTAGTGCGACGGGGAATGTTTCGACGCTGGCGATTTTGAGGCCGAGTGGTTGGATCATGGTTCCTTCGAGAGAAACGTTGTGGCGGTGTCGCCCTTCGACAGGCTCAGGGTGACACTAGCGTACATGGTGACACTGGCGGGATGCGTCATTGTGACGACACCGCGGCGGTGCTTTCGCGGAGGATTACTTCGCTGCGTAGGTCGGCTACGGCAGTCTCGCGATTCGCTGCAGTTGGCGATTTCCGTCCTTCGGTGTGACGCCGCGCGCACGACCCAGCCCAGGGCTCGGTCGTGCCGGTGGCCAAGGCCCTCCGTCCCCTGCTTCGGAGGTGCCAGAATGGACCAGCCTCGCCGTTCCGGCCTGGGCCGAGAGCGTTTCCTTCGACTTTCTGCTGCGGCCGGCGGGGCGGCCGTTCTCGGCGGGCTGCCGCGCTCGGCGTCGGCGACGGTTCCGCTGCATTGCGCACCGCCGACTCCGCCGGGACCCCCGACCCCCTGGGCCGGCGATTCGCGTGCGATCCAGACGCGTCCGAGCGCCTATGCGCTGAGCGCCGCGTATCTCACTAAGCTGCAGAACGCGTACGCCGCGATGCGCGCGCTGCCGGCGACCGACGGGCGTTCGTTCCGGGCGCAGGCCAACATTCACGGCTGGTGGTGCGGCGGTTGCGGCGACGGCATGATGGCGCCGGGCGGCGGCATCCACTACAAATGGACGTTCTTCCTGTGGCACCGCGCCTATCTGTACTTCCACGAGAAGATCCTCGGCAAGCTGATCGGCGACCCGACGTTTCGGCTACCGTACTGGGACTGGGACAATCCCGCGCATCTCGTCATGCCGTCGGGCTTCACCACGCCGGGTTCGTCCTCGAACTCGCTGTACAACGGCACCCGCGCTCTCGGTGCGAGCACGCCGCTGCCGGCGGCGGGCGTGAACGCGGCGACGATGAGCGCGATCTACGCGCTGACGGCTTGGGATCCGTTTGGCGGCAATCCGGGCAGCGGCGGCGCGGTCGAAAACCAGCCGCACGGCTACGTTCACGTGATGGTCGGCGGCGACATGGGCGCGTTCTCGACTGCCGCACAAGATCCGATCTTCTACGCGCACCATTGCAACGTCGATCGCGTCTGGGCGCACTGGAAAGACAATCTCACACCGGCGCGTCCGAATCCGCCGCCGGGCTATTTCGGAAGCACCGCGTGGCCCTTCTACGACGAGAACAAGAACTGGGTCTCGATCAAACCGTCCGACGTGCTCGATCACGAAGCGCAGCTGCGCTATCGCTACACGGGTGGCCTCATCCTGCGCACGCCGTTCCCGCACTTCACGATCGGCCCGTTCCGCACGCCGTTCCCGCTGCACACGGTGCCGATCATCTACCAGCAGTTGCCCCCGTTCACGATCCCCGGGCCCGATCCGGTCTTCCGCGTCTTGCCCGAACAGCGCAGCAAGGTGCTCGCCTCGGCGCGCGCCGGGCAGCGCATCGCGATCGGATTCCAGAACATCACCATTCCGCAAGGGGTGAGCGGGATCATCGACATCCGATCCGACGGCCAGGTCATCGGCTATCTGGCGATCGTCCCCGACTCGCCCGACGGTACGTCGATGCACCCCATCCATGCCACCGCGGTCGTGGAGGTCACCGCGGTCGCGGAGCGGATGTTCGCGGCGAACGCGGCGCCGAAGCTCACCCTCTCGCCGCAGGCCGGCGGGCGTCAGTTCGCACCGGTACCACTGCGCGCCGCGCAAGCGCACATCGTGGCGTTCTGACGATTCGTGGTAGAATAGACACGTGAACCTCGTGAGGCCGATGCTGCCGGTGCTCCTCGTGGCGCTGGCCGCATCGGTCTCGCTCGCGTCCGCATGCGGAATGAGCGTGAAGCCGACGATCACCCACAACGCCGCCGACGTCCTCGCCGGCCGCGCCGCGTCGACGCTGACGCTGCATCTCCAAGGTCTGCAAGCCCACGGCGTCGTTCGGGTGTACGTCGACGACGGCTCGCAGAAGCCGTTCGCCGCGGAGAACGATCCGCGCTATGTCGGCTACGCCGCTTCGGAGAGCGCCGGCGCGCACGATGCGACGATCGTGCTGACCGGCACCGACGCGCTACGCCGCGCGATGCGCAGCGGAACGCTGCACCTGCGCTTCGTCTCCGACGCCGGCGAGGCGAAGGTAACGAGCGCCACCCTCGACGCCCCGCACTAAGGAGCGCCCATGCCTGCGTTACCGGCCGTTGAGCCTTGTCGTCGTCCTGACGGCAATCGTGGTCGGCGCGTTTTCTACGAGCCATGCCTCCGCAGCGAGCGGTATCGTCTACAACGCGTTGTACGACTGCGGGCCTGTTCGTCGTGAGCGTGGTCAGGCCGCATCGTGCTGCCTGCCCCGAGCGGTGCCCGG
>CALEOJ010000153.1 GCA_937910425.1 uncultured candidate division WPS-2 bacterium | reverse complement strand
GGCCACGCCGACTACATCAAGAACATGATCACCGGCGCGGCGCAGATGGACGGGGCGATCCTCGTCGTGGCGGCGACCGACGGTCCGATGCCGCAGACGCGCGAGCACGTGCTGCTGATGAAGCAGGTCGGCGTCCAGAAGATCGTCGTGTTCCTGAACAAGGTCGACCTGGTCGACGACGAGGAGCTCCTCGAGCTCGTCGAGCTGGAAGTCCGCGAGTTGCTTTCCAAGCAGGACTACGACGGCGACAACATCCCGTTCATCCGCGGCTCGGCGACCAAGGCTCTGGCGTCGTCCGGCAAGCGCGGCGACCCCGATGCCGATGTGATCTTCAAGCTGATGGACGCGGTCGACGACTACATCCCGACGCCGGAGCGTCCGGTCGACAAGCCGTTCCTGATGCCGGTCGAAGACGTCTTCACCATCACCGGCCGCGGAACGGTCGGCACGGGCCGCGTCGAGCGCGGTCAGGTCAAGGTCGGTGAGGAAGTCGAGATCGTCGGCCTGCAGGAAGAGACCCGCAAGACCGTCGTCACCGGCATCGAGATGTTCCGCAAGCTGCTCGACGCCGGCATCGCCGGCGACAACGTCGGCGTGCTGCTCCGCGGTGTGGAGCGCAACGACATCGAGCGCGGCCAAGTGCTCGCGAAGCCGGGCTCGATCAAGCCGCACAAGAAGTTCAAGGCCGAGGTCTACGTCCTTTCAAAAGAAGAGGGCGGACGCCACACCCCGTTCTTCGCGAACTACCGTCCCCAGTTCTACTTCCGCACGACCGACGTCACCGGCACGATCAAGCTGCCGGAAGGCGTCGAGATGGTGATGCCCGGCGACAACGTCCAGATGGACGTCGAGCTGATCACCCCGATCGCATGCGAAGAGGGCCTCCGCTTCGCGATCCGCGAGGGCGGCCGCACCGTCGGTGCCGGCGTCGTCACGTCGGTCTCCGACTAGCCACGAGAGAAACGAAGATATGTCGAAGCAGAAGATCCGCATCCGCCTCAAAGCGTACGATCACCGCGTGCTCGATCAGTCGGCCGAGCGCATCGTCGACACGGCGAAGCGTACGGGCGCGTTCGTGAGCGGTCCGGTGCCTCTCCCTACGGAGATCAACCGGTTCTGCGTCAACCGCTCACCGCACGTCGACAAGAAGTCGCGCGAGCACTTCGAGATGCGTACGCACAAGCGGCTCATCGACATCCTGCAGGCGTCGCCCAAGACGATGGACGCGCTGATGCACCTCGATCTCCCCGCCGGCGTCGACATCGAGCTCAAGGCCTGACCCGCTCCGCGAAAACACGGTCGAGGACCCCGGCGAAAGCCGGGGTTTTCTGTTTTTCGGGGAAGCTGGCGGTCATGCCGACGCCGATCGATGTAACGTACGAGCGCACGTTCAACGGGACCGCGCGACGGATCTACGAGCTGCTCACCGAGCTCGGAACCTCGCAGGATCGCATCTGGCCGTTCGCCTCACAGCCGTTCATGCGGAGCCCGGGGCCGCTGACGCCGGGGACGACCGAAGAGTGGCACGGCGGCCTGCACGCGGTGCTGGCGGACGTGGAACCGGAGAAGCGGATCGTGTGGCGGATCGATACCGAAGGCGTCGAGGGCACGCACGGTTTCTCGCTCGACGTCGACGGCCGCCGCGTGACGGTGCGCCACCGCATCACGGCGACGCTCGACGACGTGCAGGGGCGGCTGCTGTGGCGGCGGCTCGAAGAACAGCACGAGCGCTCGATCGAAGGCCTGTTCGACAAGCTCGCCCGCGTCCTGAAACGATAGCGGCCGCGACGCGCTTACGCGAACGCGCTCTCGCCGGTGATCGCTTGCCCCAGGATCAGCGTGTGGACCTCGCTCGTCCCTTCGTAGGTCAGCACGCTCTCGAGGTTGTTCATGTGCCGGATCACCGGGTATTCCAAGGTGATCCCGCTCGCGCCTAGGATCGTGCGCGCTTCGCGGCAGATCGCCAGCGCTTCGCGCACGTTGTTGAGCTTGCCGAACGAGACGTGCGACGAGTGGGCCTTGCCCGCATCCTTGAGCCGTCCGACGTGCAGCGCGACCAGCAGCCCTTTGTTGATCTCCAGCATCATGTTGACGAGCTTCTCCTGCGTCAGCTGGAACGCCGCGATCGGCTTGGAGAACTGCACGCGCGTCTTCGCGTACTCGAGCGCGCACTCGTAGCACGCGCGGGCCGCGCCGAGCGCCCCCCACACGATTCCGTAGCGCGCCTCGTTCAGGCATGAGAGCGGACCGCGCAGCCCGCTGACGTTCGGCAACATCGCGTCGGCCGGGAGCCGGCAGTCCTCGAGGACCAGCTCCGAGGTGATCGACGCACGCAGCGAGAGCTTCTTCTCGATGTTGCGCGTCGAGAAGCCCTTCGTGCCCTTCGGCACGACGAAACCGCGGATCGTTCCGTTGCGGTCCGCGCCGTCTTCGGCGTCGGTCTTGGCCCACACGATCGCGACGTCGGCGATCCCGCCGTTGGTGATCCATGCCTTCGATCCGTTGAGCACGTAGTCCGATCCGTCGCGCCGTGCGGTCGTGCGCATGCCGCCGGGATCGCTGCCGAAATCCCATTCGGTCAGCCCGAAACAGCCGATCGCATCGCCGGTCGCCATCCGCGGCAGCCATGTTTCTTTCTGCTCTTCCGAACCGTGGGCCGAGATCGCGTACATCGCGAGCGAACCCTGCACCGAGACGAACGAGCGGAATCCGGAGTCGCCGGCTTCGAGTTCCAGACACGCGAGCCCATACGCAACCGCGCTCGTCCCCGCGCACCCGTAGCCTTCGAGGTGCATGCCGAGCAGGCCGAGGTCGCCGAGTTCCTTGGCCATCGAGCGCGGGAACGTATGGTCTTCGAACCACTCCGCGATGTTCGGCAGGACGCGATCGCGCACGAACGCGCGCACGGTGTCGCGGATCAGGCGCTCGTCGTCGGTGAGCAGAGCGTCGATCCCCAGAAAGTCGGTCGGCGAGGGCGCCGGCACGTTCGCTCGGTGCGCGCCGGGCGTCGCGGTCGTGGTCATACCTGCGGCTTCAGCGGTCCGGCACCGCATCCCCCGGCCTGCCCGTTTCGAGCACGTCCAGCCTGAAGCAGCTCGGGCCGGCGGGATGCCGTTCGAACCCGATGGCCGTGTTGATCCTGCCCTCCCCCGCGAGCGCGAAGGTCGCGCACAGCCGATACCGCCGCGCATCGTCACGGACGTACCGGTACACCGCGCCGGTCTCGGGGTCGCGCGTCGCGTCGGAACCATCCGCCCGCATCGCTCGGAGATCGTGCGGGAGCATGGGGGGTAGCCGCGGCGAGCGCGCCGGACCGGCGGTCGCGTAACGCGTACGCAGTCTCTCCGCGACGACGTCGAGGTCGTCGCTGCGCCGGCGATCGAAGGCTTGGGTACGCGCGTGCTGCGGCGAACCGACGAGCGAGAACCCCGCGACCAGGCCGGCCGCGACGAGCGCGCACGCGGTCACCGCGCCGATCTTCTCCGCGGTCATCACTCGGCGTGCGCGGGACGGAGCGTGCGCAGGTAGTAGGCGAAGACGCCGCCCCCCAGGCCGACGACCACGATCGTGTTCAGGATGAACTGCGCGGTGAGCTCGCCTCGCAAGAACGCGCTGACGAAGAGGATCCCGTCGCTGAGCGTGATCAAACCGGCGATGACGAGCGCGATGTGGGTGAGCCACGCGCGGATCCCCGAGTCGAACGCGTCCGGACGGCGGCGCAGCTCACCGGCGATGAGCCGGCCGATCACCAGGAAGGCTGGGAACGCGACGATCAGCGTCGCGAGCTGCCAGGCGACGTCGTAGACGACCGAATGGCCGTACAACGGATTCGCCGCGTCCGGGAACCGGCGCGCGATCAGCTGGGCGAAGATCTGACCCAGCGCCACCGTCCAAAAGCCCAGCGTGATGAAGCTCAGCAAATACAGGAACGCTTCGCGCGCTTGCTCGCCACGGCCGCTGCGGCTCGGCGGCGCGACGCCGAGCAACTCGCCGTAGTATCCCGAGAGGCTGCTGTAGATGCGGCGCTCCGACCAGCCGTTCTGGCGCAAGAGCGCGACGAGGGCGTCGTCGGGGACCGCTCGGCCCTTGGCCGTTCGCACGAAGCTGTCGAGGTCGCGGACCGTGGAGATGGCAGTGGTCGTCATGCCACGATACTAGCAAGCCGTCCGGCCGCGCGGCGTCCGTAGTTCTACGGATCGGCCGGAGGGAGCGGACAACTCCCTTGTCAGCTGTCGGAAACGCGTGATAGGGTCGGCGTGAGATGGTTACGACACCGATCCCCCGCTGGCTCGCCGCACTGGACGAAGAGAAGCCGTACATCGAAGTCTTTGACGGCGAAAAGCAACCCGACGTGAGCCCGCACTACGCGCACGGGCAGCTCGCGGTCCGCATCGGTGCTCAGCTCGACGAATGGGCGGGTGAGCGTGGCGGCGTCGGCGCCGAGGTGCGGTTCTACTTTCTGCGCCCCGACGGTAAATGGTCGTCGCTGCTGCCTGACGTGCAGTACACCTCGTACGCCCGCCTGGCCGGCCGCGACGACGACGAGTGGCAGCGTCCGCGCGTCGCGCCCGATCTCGCGGTCGAGATCGTGTCGCCCGGCGACCGGCCGGGCCGGCTGCGGCGTAAAGTGGAGATTTATCTCGAGTTCGGCGCGACCGTTGTCATGGTCTTGCATCCGGCAGAACGCCGGCTGATTCTTCATCGATCGGACGGCACGGTCGAAGAGCTCGACGCTCGCGGCACCCAAACACTCGAACCGTTCGATGGTCTCGTCCTGGACTGGGAGAAGGTATACCGCGGCGTGCGACTCAGCTCGAAGTAGCGCCGAGCGCATTGCGGTACGCCGCTTCTGCCGCTTCGTTGAAGCAGCAGAAGATCACGCGCTGCGGCATGGCATGGCCGTTCAAGAATGCCGCGACCGTGGGGACGGCGATCGCGGTCGCATCCTCGAGCGGATATCGGTAGACGCCGGTGCTGATCGCTGGAAACGCGACATCCCGCGCCCCGAGTTCCTCCGCGGCGCGAAGGGCCTCGCGGTATGCGCTCGCCAGCAGCTCCGGCTCACCCTCGCGGCCGCCGCGCCAAATGGGTCCGACCGCGTGAATCACCTGCCGCGCTTTCAGCCGAAAGCCCGGCGTCACGCGAACCTCGCCGGTTGGACACCTGCCGAACGCACGGCACGCCCGGAGCAGTTCCGGTCCCGCCGCGCGATGGATCGCTCCGTCGACTCCGCCGCCACCTGCGAGTGCGCTGTTCGCCGCATTTACGATCGCGTCGACCTCGAGCGCCGTGATGTCACCGCGCACGATCTCGATGCGACGATCGGCGGGCGCGGCCGGACCGTTCATGCTGCCAGACGCGATTCGCTGATCTCCTCGAGGCTCTTCCCGCGCGTCTCGTCGCCGAGGATGAGCACCACCAACGCGCCGGCCAGCATCACGCCTGCGAAGACGACGAAGACGGCGTAGGGCGAGCCGAAGCGCGCCAGCATCAATCCGACCAGCGTCGGGGCGAATGCACCGACCAGCCGTCCGGCACCTGCGGCGAGGCCGGCGCCGCTGGCGCGGATCGCGGTCGGGTATTGCTCCGGCGTGTAGGTGTAGGTAACGCCCCACGCGCCGAGGTTGAAGAACGCGATGACCGCGCCCCATCCGATCACCGCCGCGACCGACGGATGCGGTGCGAGCGTGGCACCGGCGAAGAAGAACGAGCCGGCCGCGGCGCACGCGAGGAACGCGACGAGCGTCGGCTTCCGTCCCAGGCGGTCCACCAGCGCGGCCGCCGCATAGTACCCGGGGATTTGGAAGATCGCGATCGCGAGCGTGAGCCACAGCGCCTGCTGCACGGTGAATGCCTTCGTGCTGATGAGCAGACCCGGTAGCCACGTGAAGATCCCGTAGTACGAGAAGACGAGCGCGATCCAAAGTAGCCACAGCATGACGGTTCGTTTCGCAAACGCGGGCGCGAAGAGGTCGCGCAGTCGCACGCGCGACGTGGCCGACGGCGCTTCGTACGCGATGCCGGCAACGCTCGCGATCTCGCGCGCTTCCGCGGTGCGGCCTTGCGCGAGCAGGAAGCGCGGCGATTCCGGGATCGCGCGCCGGAGCACGAACACGTAGAGTGCCGGCAGCACGCCGATCAACATGGCGACGCGCCAGCCGGCGCTGGGAACGACCAGCGCACCGATCAGGGCTGCAATCACCGTCCCGTACGCCCAGAAGCTTTCGAGCAGCACGATCGTCCGGCCGCGCCGTTCCTTCGGTGCGAGCTCGCTCACCAGGGTGCTCGCGACTGGCAGCTCGCCGCCGAGCCCGACTCCGGCGCAGAACCGGATCGCCGCCAGGGCACCCGCCGACCACGCCAGCGCGGTCACGCCGGAGAGCAGGCTATAGGCGAGCAGCGTCCACGTGAAGACCGCCTTTCGCCCGAACCGGTCGGCGATGATCCCGCTGAACGACGCGCCGACGAACATCCCGAGCAAGTTCGCGGTGAGGATCTCGCCGATGACCGGTTTCGAGAGGCCCCACTCCCGCCCGATCACGGCCACGACCGACGCGAACAGCAGCAGGTCCATCGCATCGAAGAGCCAGCCGCCGCCCGCGGCCAGGAGGAGACGTCGCTGAAAGGTCATTTCGATGGCGGGCTTATACTCACTCCGAGTATATTCCTCTCGGCCACCACGTCGCGCCGAAATCGGTAGAGCTCGGCTGGCCGGCCCGCCCCCTCGGCCACCCGCTCCCCGGTCGCCTCGACCAGTTTCGCACCGGTCACCAGTCGCCGGAAATTTCCCTTGTGCTGCCGCACCCCGGCCAGCGCCTCAACCGTCCGCTGCAAGCGAAACAGCGTGAACGCGGGCGCCAGCAGCTCGAAGACGACCGGCCGATATCCCAGCGCTCCGCGCACCCGCCCGATCGCCGTTGCGAGAATCCGGCGGTGGTCGAGCGCCATCGCCTCCCCGAGGGTCGCCGGCAGCGGTGACCGCGACTCGGCGACCAGTCCTAGCTCCCAGAGGAGCTCATACCGGTCGAGGACCAGCTCCGAGTTCCAAGCGACCCGCCGCGTCCCGGTGCATCGCCGAGCCCGCCGCTCGCGCGCGCGGCGCTCCTCACCGCTCGCGGCGGCGACCCAGGCGTCGACGGCGGGCAGGATCGCCGCGTCAACCACCGCCGGTCGCTCGCCGCGCCAGTCCTCCCACGGAAAGTAGTCGTACCAGCTGCGCCAGTGAGCCTGACCGGCCGGCGTGCTCTCCCGGACGAACGCGAGATACGCGATCGAAAGCATCGGAGGCCCACCCGGTCGCCGCGGATCCCGATCTCGATCCCCGAACGTATAAAGCTGCTCGACATGCCCCAGGCGCAGCTGCGTCTGCTCGACCACCCAGCGCCGCAGCCCGACCTCGAGCGTCCGATCCACCTCCGGATCGAACGGCCCAGCGGGCAGCGCCCCGTCCGGCTCGCGCACGAGCACGCGCGGCTCCTCATCGGAGACCGCAACGATCACCGCGTCGAGCGCAACCGCAAGTCCCGCAGACACCCCGTTACGCGAAGGTATCGATTATCGTGCCGAGGTCGTTGTCCCCGTCCGCATCCGGATCCCTAGCCGTGATCGGCCCCACGTACGGCGGCAGCGCAAGCGGCACCAAAGCGGTCGACAACGCGGAGACCGGCGAAATCATGCCCCTCTCGTACCCGTACCGAGCTACCACTCCCCGCCCGCCGTTCACCCTTCGACAAGCTCAGGGTGACATCGGGGGTACGGCGCGCTGACATCGGGCGCGCTGACCATGGGGCGCGCTGACATCGGGCGAGATGACATCGAGCGAGGTGACACTGCAGCCCCACCCCGCCAGCCACCACCCCAACAAACGCCGGGCCCCGTGGTAGCCCCACACCGCCCGAGCTTGACGTCGTGAGCAAAGGCCGGTACACTATCCCGGTTGTGGTCCGCGACGCGGGCGCCTTTTCGGCGTTCGGGGCGAAGGTGTAACTGATACGCCAGGATCCGTGGATATCCGTAAGGGATCGATCAACGTGAAGAACATCATCGGCCGCAAGGTCGGGATGACCAGCGTGTTCACGGAAGACGGCCGGAGCGTTCCGGTCACCGTGATCCAAGCTGGTCCGTGCACCGTGGTACAAAAGAAGACGAAAGAGACCGACGGCTACGAAGCCGTCGCGCTGGCGTTCGGCGACGTCAAACCGTCGCGGCTCACCAAAGCGCTCCAGGGACATTATAAGAAGGCCGGACTCGCGCCCAAGCGCGACATCCGCGAGTTTCGCACGGGGATCGAAGGCGTCGAATTGGGCGCGACGATCAGCGTCGACGGTTTCGTGCAGGGCGATCGGGTCGACGTCCAGGGGATCTCGAAGGGCCACGGCTTCGCCGGCGGGATCAAGCGCCACAACTTCTCCGGCGGCGGTGCGAGCCACGGCTCGATGATCCATCGTCAGCCCGGTTCGAACGGCGACACGAACGCCGGGCACACGCCCAAGGGCAGCCGCCGTCCGGGTCACTACGGCGTCGACCGCATCACGCACCAGAACCTCGAAGTCGTCCGCGCCGACGCGGAGCGGAATCTGCTGCTGGTGCGCGGCCCCGTCCCGGGCCCGAAGAACGGTCTCGTCGTCGTACAACAGTCCGTCAAGAGCAAGGTGACCGCGTAATGGCGCAGGTGATCGACGCGCAGGGCAAGGTCGTGCGCGAACAAGAGACGCCCGCTGTGTTCAGCGGTTCGACCGACGGCAAGGCCAACGCGATCTATCGCGCGGTCTTCCGCGAGCTGGCCAACCCTCGCGCCGGTACCGCTTCGACGAAGAAGCGGGACGAAGTGCGCGGCGGCGGCCGAAAGCCGTGGCGTCAGAAGGGGACCGGCCGCGCCCGTCAGGGTTCGATCCGTTCGCCGCAGTGGGCGCACGGCGGCGTGGTCTTCGGACCGCAGCCGCGCTCGTACATCTCGAGCCTCAACAAGAAGGAACGCCGCGTCGCGATGCGCGCCGCGCTCTCCGACAAGTACCAGAGCGGCGGCGTGACCGTTCTCGACACGGCGAAGTTCGACGTGACGAAGACGAAGGCGCTCGCAACGCTGCTTTTCGGTTCGCCGAAGGCCGCGAAGGACGGGACGCGCACGCTGATCGTCTTCGCGACCGAGGAGCTGGCCGGGATCGGCGCCTCGTTGCGGCGCACCGGGCGCAACCTGCAGCGCGTCTCCGTCACGCACACCGGCGAGCTCGACGTGAAGGACGTGGTCGGCTACGGTCGGCTCGTGCTCACCACGGCCGCGCACGACGCCCTCTCGGCGAAGTTCTCCGGAGAAAAGAAGTAATGGAAGCCCGGGATATCATCATCGCTCCGCTGATCTCCGAGAAGTCGATGGCGGGAACCGTGTCGCAGCAGTACACCTTCGAGGTGAACCCGCACGCGACGAAGACGCAGATCAAGTTCGCGGTCGCCGAGATCTTCGGCGTGACCGTGCTCAAGATCAACACCATCAAGATCGGCGGCAAGAAGAAGAACTTCGCGCGCCGCGGCAAGCGCTCCAGCGGCCTGCAATCCGACTGGAAAAAAGCCATCGTCACCATCGCCCCGGGGCAAAAAATCGCTCTCGGCGGCGTGAACTACTTCGAGCAATAAGATGGCTGTAAAGAAATATAAGCCGACTAGCGCCGCGCGGCGCTTCATCACCACCGCCGATTTCAGCGAGATCTCGAAGAAGGATCCCGAACGATCGCTGATCGAGGTTCGCAAGAAGCACTCCGGCCGCAACAACAACGGCCACATCACGACGCGCCACAAAGGCGGCGGCTACCGCAAGCAGTACCGGATCGTCGACTTCAAGCGCACCAAGGACGGGATCCCGGCCAAGGTGGCGGCGATCGAGTACGACCCGAACCGCACCGCACGGCTCGCGCTGCTGCACTATCGCGACGGCGAGAAGCGCTACATCCTGGCGCCTGCGCTGCTCAAGGTCGGTGATTCGGTCGAGTCGGGCCCGACCGCGGACATCAAGACCGGCAACGCGCTTCCGCTCAGCAACATCCCGCTCGGAACGGTGATCCACAACATCGAGTTGCAGCCGGGACAGGGCGGAAAGCTCGTTCGCTCGGCCGGCGGCGCCGCGCAGCTGATGGCAAAGGAAGGCGACTACGCGCAGGTGCGCATGCCCTCGGGTGAGGTGCGCCGCATCCTGGTCGTCTGCCGCGCCACGATCGGGCAGCTCGGCAATCTCGACCACGAGAACGAGATCATCGGCAAGGCCGGCCGCCAGCGCCACCTCGGGAAGCGCCCGTCGGTGCGGGGTATCGCGATGAACCCCGTCGATCACCCGCACGGCGGCGGTGAGGCACGTTCGACCTCGGGTCGTCCGCCGACCACGCCTTGGGGCCAGATGACGATGGGCAAGAAGACGCGCCGCAACAAGCGCACCACCAAGATGATCGTTCGGAAACGGAAGAGCAAGTAGCATGGGGCGTTCACTGAAGAAAGGTCCGTTCGTCGCGGACCATCTCATGACGAAGGTCGAGAAGATGAACTCGACGCGCGAGAAGCGCGTCATCAAGACGTGGTCGCGCGCTTCGACGATCGTTCCGGCGATGGTCGGTCATACGATCTCCGTGCACAACGGCCGGGCGCACATCCCGGTGTTCATCACCGAGAACATGGTCGGCCACAAGCTCGGCGAGTTCTCGCCCACGCGCACCTTCAAAGGGCACGCGGGCGACAAGGCTAAGGTGTCATGAGCGCCGCCGTCACCGAACGCATCGAAGCCGTCGCGCACCTGAAGTTCGCCCGGATGGGCCCGCGCAAGCTGCGCCGGGTCGCCGACGCGATCCGCGGCAAGACCGTGCGCGAAGCGCTGGTCCTGCTCCAGTTCGCCGGCGTGTTCGCCTCCGAGCCGATCGCGAAGCTGCTCAAGAGCGCGGTCGCGAACGCGGAGAACAACCACGACATGAGCTCGGACGGGCTCTTCGTCACGCGGATCACCGTCGACGGTGGTCCGGGCGGCGGGTTCACGAAGCGGCTCGATCCGCGCGCGCAAGGCCGCGCGGCGTTCAAGCGCAAGCGCCTCTCGCACGTCACGATCGCGGTCGGGCCGCAGCCTCCGAAGAAGCAGCCGAAGCAGCGCTCGGGCGCGGCGATCAGCCTGAAGACGCGCGCGCAGCGTCAAGCGCAAGTCGCGGGCTCGAAGAAGGCCGCGTCGCCGAAACCGGCGACGACGCGCCGCAAGAAGACTGCCGCCGCGGGCGCGGGGGCGTAAGGACACCATGGGACAGAAGATTCATCCGGTTGGCCTGCGGCTCGGCATCACCCGCACGTGGGACAGCCGCTGGTTCGAGAAAAAGAACTACGTCGCGTGGCTGCACGAAGACGTCGCGATCCGAAAGTATTTCGGGCGCATGACGCGTGCGGCGGCGATCTCGCGCGTCGAGATCGAGCGGCGAGCGAACCAAGCGCGCATCATCATCAACACCGGCAAGCCCGGTATCATCATCGGCAAACGCGGCGTCGGCATCGATGAGATCCGGCGTAACCTCGAGACGCTGACCGGCAAGCAAGTCCAGGTGAACGTCGTCGAGATCAAGACGATCGAACTGGACGCGCGTCTCGTCGGCCAGAACATCGTCGATCAGCTCGAGAAGCGCATCGCGTTCCGCCGGGCGATGAAGCAGGCGATCATGCGCACGATGAAGGCCGGCGCGCGCGGCGTCAAGGTCCAGGTTTCGGGCCGCCTCGGCGGCGCCGAGATCGCGCGCACCGAGCGCAACCACGACGGCAAGGTGCCGCTGCACACGCTGCGTGCCGACATTGACTACGCGCACGTCGAGGCGTTCACCACGTTCGGCCGCATCGGCGTGAAGGTGTGGATCTACAAGGGCGAGGTGCTCCCCGAAGGCCCGCGCGGCGAGCGCGAAGGTGCCGGCGGGGCCGGACGCTCGGGCGACAGCGCTCGCTTCCGTGACAACCGTCGCGGG
>CALEOJ010000152.1 GCA_937910425.1 uncultured candidate division WPS-2 bacterium | reverse complement strand
GACGGCCACGCCGTCACCGCCCCCGACTCCGGCACCGACCGCCACGCCGACCGCGGCGCCGACGGCCACCCCGAGCCCGGTACCGACCTCAACCGCGACGCCCTCCCCGACGCCCTGTCCGTCGGCGGCCGCGCTGAGCACCAGCTCCAGGGGCCGCAAGACGAACACCGGGACGATCGGACTCTGCCCCTAGGCGACGATTCCGTCCCTCGCGGAACGAAGAGGCCGTCCTCACGGACGGCCTCTTTCGTTACGTCTTGCTCGCCTTCGAAAGCGCCCTGGCGAGCCGCGCTTTCTTGCGCGCTGCCTTGTTGGGGTGGATGATCCCCTTGCTTGCCGCCTTGTCGAACTGGGCCTCGACCGACGACGTTACCGCCGGGTTGTTCGCGGACTTCGCCTTCTTGAACAGGGTCTTCAGGCGGGTCTTCGCGGCGAGGTTCCGCAGCGTGCGCTTTTCGCTCTGGCGCACCCATTTGACGGCGGCTTTGATGTTGGGCACGAAGGGTAGACTACCACGTTTGCGCCTCGGATTCAACCGTCGGGCGCTACGCGGGCTTCGCGTTCGCGATCTCGACGTACGAAGCGTAGCGGGTGCCGGCGATCCTGCCCTCCGTGACGGCCCGGCGCACGGCGCAGTCCGGCTCGCTGAGGTGCCGGCAGTTTGCGAACCGGCAGCGCGTCGCCGGCTCGCGCATCTCGGCGAACAGCCAAGCCGCGTCGGTCGCCGGCATCGGGTCGAGGTCGAACTCGCCGATCCCCGGGCTGTCGATGAGGAAACCCTCGCCGAGCCGGACCAGCCGGGCCGACGTCGTCGTCTGACGTCCGCGGCCGAAGCGCGAGAGATCGCCGACGATGCCGATCCCGCCCAGCGCGCGGAAGATGCTCGACTTTCCGACCCCGGAGTTCCCGACCAGCAGCGCCCGCCGCGAGGAGAGCAGCTCGCGAAGGCCCTCGATACCGCGGCCCGCCTTCGGCTGGAGGATCAGGGTCGGGACGTCGACCGCGCGGTAGATCGCGGCGACGCGCTCGGCGGCGTCCTCGCCGGCGAGGTCGGCTTTGGTGAGCAGAAGGAGCGGCGCCACTTCGTGCTGGACCGCGAACGCCACCAGCTGGTCGATCATCGTGAAGTGCAGCGCGGGTTCGACCAGCGCCGCCACGATCGCGACCGTGTCGACGTTGGCGGCCATCGTCTTGGTTCGGCCGCCCCCGGTCCGTCGCACCAGCGCGAAGCCGCGCGGGTGCACGGCGTCGACGACGACGCGGTCGTCGGCGATGACGCGAGCGTCCACCAGGTCGCCGGGGACCGGCATCGCGTAGTTCGCGCTCTTGCGCAGCGAGGCCAGGCGCGGCTGGTCCTCGTCCTCGGCGACGATCCAAGCGGAGTTGCGACCGACCGCGATCACGCGCGCCCGGCGGAGTCCGTCTTCGCTCACGCGAACAACGGGTCGACCGTGATCGTTACGCGCACCGTGAACCTTGCCGACCCGCTCGCCCGCGCGAACGTCGTCGAGGCGTTGCGCGGACCCGGCGGTCCGGTCGGCGTCGTGACGGTCGACGAAGACGGACCCGCGGTGACGGTGCGCTTCGACGATGCGGTGACGGCGCCGGACCTAATCGACGATCTGGTCGCGATCGAGTCGGTCTTCGTCCCGGACCGCACCGAACGCGAGCTCGACCTCGACCAGGCCGCGGCGATCGCGGCGTGCGGCTTGGGCGACCCCGAGCTCGACGGCACGCGCGTGATCGAGGCATACCTAGGCGAGCCGGAGTCGCTGCGATGAGCTGGCCGGCGATCCCGATCCACTTCACCGCGGTCGACGCGATCGACATCCTCGCGACGTCGGTCCTGACGTACTATCTGCTGCTCCTCATCCGCGGGACGCGGGCCGTGCAAATCATGCTCGGGCTGTTCGTGCTCGTCGTGATCCTCGCCGTCTCCAATTTGCTGCATCTGCTCGTGCTGGCCACCGTGATGCAGTACCTTCTCCTCGGAACCGCCGTCGGACTTCCGATCGTGTTCCAGCCGGAGCTGCGCCGCGGCCTGGAACAGCTGGGGCGCGGCCGCTTGTTCATGCGCGACCGGCGTGCCGAGGACGAGATCGCCGCCGAGCAGATCCGCATCGTCGCGCACGCAGGCTTCGTCCTCGCGCGTCAGCGGTTCGGGGCGCTGATCGTCGTCGAACAGCAGACGGGGCTGCGCGAGTACGTCGAAAGCGGGACGGCGCTCGACGCGCGGCTCTCGCTCGACCTGCTGCTCGCGATCTTCAACAAGACCTCGCCGCTCCACGACGGCGCGTCGATCGTCCGCGACCTCGTGATCGAAGGTGCGGGCTGCTTCCTGCCGCTCAGCGACAACCGGCTCTCGGTCGACCGGCACGTCGGAACCCGGCATCGCGCGGCGGTCGGGCTCACCGAGCAGACCGACGCGGTCGTCGTCGTCGTCAGCGAGGAGAGCGGTCTGGTCTCGGTCGCGCGCGCCGGCCGGCTGTCGGTTCCGATCGATGACGAAGAACGGCTGCGCCGCGTGCTCGCCGCGTGCATTCGACCGACGCGCCGCCGCGGCGGGGCCGACGGAAATCTGCTCGCCAATTTGCTGACCCGGGTCCCGCGTGCTCAATCTTCTCAAGAACAACTTCGGACTTAAGGTCCTCGCCGTCGGCCTTGCGCTGGCGGCGTGGGGTTATTTCCATCTCGCCGCCGCACCCGGAACGACGGCCCGGTTCGATCAGAGCCTGGTCGTTCCGATCGTCGTCACCGGTCTGAAGCCGGGCTACCAGGCACGCTACGCGGAGAAGGTCGCCACGATCGTGATCGAAGTACCGCGCAGCGGTCAAACGGTGAGACCCGATCAAGTGCAGGCGGTGCTCGAAGTCGGCGAGCTGGTCGATCCGGGGTTCCACAACGTTCCGGTCAAGATCGTCTCGCCGGACCTTGCGATCAAGTCGCTCTCGCCGGCATCGGTGACGCTCTCGCTCGACCGGCTCGAGGAGCGCACTGTCCCGGTGAGCTTCGACTACGTCGGCGGCCGGCACGGAATCGTCGTCGAGTCGGCCCAGGTGAACCCGCCGACGACGGCGATCCGCGGCGTCGCGGCCGACCTCTCGCGCGTCACCGGAGTGCGTGTCGAGATCCCGATCCCGGGCAAACCGCAGAAGTTCGACTCGATGATCCGCCCGACGCCGACCGACGCGCGCGGCGACGAAGTCGCTAACGTGCAGATCTCACCCAACATCGTGCGCGTGCGCGCGCGCTTCGTCGCGGCGCACCCGTGAGGATCTCCCATGGGTAGATACTTCGGCACCGATGGGGTGCGCGGCGTCGCGAACGCCGACCTCACACCGGAGCTCGCGTACGCGATCGGACGCGCCGGCGCAGCGGTGATCGCACACGACCAGCCGCTCGACAGACCGATCGTGGTCGGACGCGACACGCGGCTGTCCGGTCCGATGCTCGAGGGTGCGATCGTCGCAGGGATCGCATCGACCGGGCGCAACGTGGTGCAGCTCGGGATCGTGCCGACGCCTGCAGTGGCGGCGATCACCTGCAGCATCGAGGCCGCGGCGGGCGTGATGATCTCGGCCTCGCACAACCCGATCGAGGACAACGGGATCAAGTTCTTCGCCGCCGACGGCTTCAAGCTCTCGGACGCGGTCGAGAACGAGATCGAGTCGCTGATCGACGGCCACGGGAAACTGCCCCGGCCGACCGGGCTCGACATCGGGATCGTGACGCAGACGCGCGGCTTGATCGACAACTACTTCGCGACGCTGGTCGCGGCCGGCGCCGACCTGTCGGGCTGGACCGTCGTGGTCGACGCGGCGTTCGGCGCCGCGTATCTGGTCGGACCGAAGATCTTCGAACGGCTCGGCGCGCGCGTCGTTGCGCTGCATTGCGAGGACG
>CALEOJ010000151.1 GCA_937910425.1 uncultured candidate division WPS-2 bacterium | reverse complement strand
CCGACCCGAAATGGTTTGATGGCGTTCGCGCCCCGAGAGAGATCCTGGAGCTTCTCGAAGACGACCATATGCGCTTCGTGCAAATGGGCTATGTCCACGACCGACCGGACCTCGGTATTGTCAGGCGCGAACCATGACGCGGTTCGGTCGGTATAATAGAGTTAGGGGCTGCTCACCGATAGCCTGAGCGCGGCCTCTTTTTTTTCTTCGCCCGAGGGTTCTGCATGTCCGATCAAGTTTTCAGCGCATCGGCGACGGTCCGCGTTCGCGGATTCGATTCGCCGCGCCACGCCTCGACGGTTGCCGAGCTCGTCGGCAGCACCCTGGGGAATGCGCTCGCCGCCGCGGTCCGGGACGCCAATACGTCGCCCGAGCCGGCACAACCGGCTACCATCCCGCGCGGGGTGGCCGTATGAGCGCGGACAAGCCGATCGACTGGGAGTTTCTGTCGCCCGCGGACTTCGAGCGCGAACAGGCGCGCTTCCATCGCGACCTCGCTAACCAAATCAGAACCGAGAACGACGAGGCAGATCGACGCGAGGCTGAAGCCGCCCGCGCTCGTCGCTTTCCGGCGGAGCGGTAGCCGCGTGGCGAACCTACAGCAGTTCATCGCGGACGCCGAAGCGGAGCAGCTCGCCAATCTGCTCGGCATGAGCTCGAATCCGTGGGAAGGCGCCGGCAAGAAATTGGCTGCAGCCGAGAAAGCGCAACGGGAAGACGCGGAACGCGCGGCGCGCGAAGCCGCGGATCGAGCGCAGAAGCAACGCGCCGCAGACTTCGCGCAAGCTCTCGCGAGCCGCAGGTCGCTGCACGACGAACTTCGGGAGGCCGACATTCGGGTGTCCGCGCTTGAGCGCGAGTTTCAAGCACCGGCGATGCTCGAGGCCGGAAAAACCTTCGACGAGTTCCAGAAATGGCGCCGAAACGGGGCCCTCGCGCGCGATGCGGAAATGGTTTACAAAGCCTACGGTCGATATCCGCCCGAGCACTTCCTCGCTAACGTCGCTGCGTGGCAGATCGAGGCGATGAAGGAATACGGTGACCTTCTACAGCGTCGGCAGCGCGAGGAGCAAATGCGCGGGCATGCGGTCGGCGTGACGGAAGGCGCGATCCGCCAGATGGAATCGGGGCAGACCGCGTCGCCGTCGTTTTCGGTCGGGATCCTGCTGGCGCGCGAGCTGGGGGTTACGGCTGAGCAGCTTGCATTCGGTGAGGAGGGCGCAACCGGCGCCGCCGCGACCGCAAAGGCGAACGTCGGTGCCGTCGCTGCGCTGGCGCGGCGCGTCGATGCGATAGAGCTCGAGCTCGGGAAGCTTCGGCGCCGGCGCTAGCTGAGCGAGACTATCAGCGCCGTTCGAAATCGCCCTCGCGAACTTCGACCCTGCCCGTCAGAAGGCGCACGATGAGCGACGACTCGCGCACCTCGACAATCGCCCCCTTTTCTCGTCGTGAATTGATGTAGACGCTTTCGCCTACCGTGACATCGGAAATCTTGTCCATGGATCAGCTATAGCACCGTCACGAAGAAAGTCAATGGTTTAGTGGGCACTGCCCGGTCGTCGGTCACAGTTCGAGATCGGCTAATAAGGCCGCACGCGCTCATATCGACGGTGCGACTGATTCAGCTCAGATTCACGCTGTCGAAGCCATCCGACGCTTCGGTATCGACGCTGGCGGACGGCCTCTTCGATGCCCTCGTCGATCGCGCGCGCTACCGCGGCGGCGGCGAGCGCGAAACCTATGAGGGCCTTGTGCAGGAAGCTTCGCGATCCGCTTCGGCCCGGCACTTAACGGCTCGGCCAAACATCCGAATCGAATCCTACTTGATCTCGCTACGCGGTCGCATATCGGATTCATTAGGAATCGCCCGACACATGAATTCGTCGAACAAAGGGACGGTGAACGCGGTGTCGCCGTGGGACGGACTATACACCATCCCCTTTTTGATAAGTTGAGACCGAATCGGCGCGCACGATCCTGGGCGCGAGCGGGATCACGCTGGAATACCCGGTGATCCGCCACATGAACAACCTCGAGAGCGTCCTGACCTACGAGGGGACCAGCGAGGTCCACACCCTCATCCTCGGGCAAGCCCTCACGGGGCAGAACGCATTCGAGTAGTCGAGATCAACCACTGGAACTGCGCCTCTTTCTGAGCCACCGTCGCGGGGCTGATCTGCGTCAGCCACCGTTGGGTGAGCGGGCCGGCCGGCGGGACGCCGACCGCGTCGGAATCTGCCTGCAGAGCCGCAGAACGGTGCTTGTCGAGCGGCGTCGGATTGCCTACTGAATAGGTGATGTCCGTCGCGAAGACCATCGACGGTACGTCCGTCGCCGGGTTTCCGTGAAGAAGACTCTGCAGTTGTTGGAACCTTCAAGCGGCGCGTTGACCGTTACGCCTGCGCAGGTGTATCCTTTCAGCGCCGCCGCTGAGTGTTCGGTCAGCGTCCCTGGGAATAGGATCTTGCCGTTCCCCACCGAGATCGAACGAAGACTCAACTGGTACCATGATTTCGAATTGCCGGGCGAGCAATAGATCTCCGGAACCGGAAACGTATTCGGCCCGAATGCGATGGACAAAACGTCGTCCTGCGTCCACGTGAACCCCTGAACACCGCATGTCCGGTTCCCCGGTGCTGCAGCCGCCGTGCCGGGGCAACCTTGCGCGTCGCCATAGTCGTACAGCGGCACGTCCGTTTCGGGCTGCACTGCGTCATTGTATCCGTTCACCCATTGCTGGGTAAGTGCTACGGTATTCCATCCGAGTTCCAGATCGCTGGCGCCGGCGACGTACTCTTGCTTGTCGTACTGGTGGCTCTTGACGTACGCGTTGATCGCTTTCATCATCACACCCCACGCCCGGCCGTGCTCGTAAAACTGAATTCGATTGCAATCGTTGTTTGCGGGCAGGCAGTAGTTGTTCGTCCCGATCGCGAGGTTAAGGGATTGCGTTTGATCGTTCTTGTGCGTCGCGAACCAACCGTCGAGGAAGGCTTCCGCGGCCGCAGCGATATCGGAGGTCGTCTCGTACGGATGTGACCCTGGGACGAGAAACGTGCCATACGATCCGGCTGCGCTACAAAGAGAACCCGCAACGTCGCAGTGCCATGGCTGCCCGAAATCAAGGATCACAAGACCGCTCTGGCCCTGGGCACCCATCGTTTGACCTTCCTGGAAGAGCGTGCTGTAATCCATCGTCGCGACGTATCGCGACACGGTGGCGATCGGCGTCCCACCGCCGCCGGCTCTGACGGCGAACGTCGTACCGATCGAGGCGATGACGAACGCACTCGCGTTCCTCGCTGTCGCGGTGATGGCACCGGCGTTCGTCGTTCCACCGTTGTATGACAGCGTGCTAGGGCTCGATCCCACGGTCGTCGGCGTAATGCTTGTCGCGCCGCTGGTGTCCGCATCGGAAAGGGTGACGGTGACCGGCGAGCCGCTCGAATCGACGAGCGCATCGGTGCCGACCAGGATCGTTGCCCCACCAGCGTCCATGACCCCGACGTTGATGCTTCGCGTGGCAGCCGATCCGCTCGTGAACGTGCTGTCCGGCGTGATCGACAGCGTCAGCGAGTTTACCACGGCGTTCAGCGTAAACGTCAAGTTGTTGGTCGTGTTCTGCGCGATCGTCTGCGTTGCGGACGTGGTCGCTAAGGCATTGCCGCTCCCATCCGTAGTCGGGAAGAGTCGGATCGTGATGGGATACGTGCCGACCGGTAGGCTGGCGGTCACCTGACACGTCCGCGTCGCTCCGGATACCGTGCAGCCGGGTGATGTCGGCGTGAGCGCCACCACGATAGGTGCCTGACCCTGGGGCGTCAGCACCATTGAATTCGTGGCAGTCGAGATATAGGCGGGCCGGCGCATCGCCGCCGAGCCTTGTCGGGGTGCGGGAATGGTGATGGAGATCGCGGCCGTCGCGGACAGCGGGCGCACTGCGGGCTGCATTATGACCATCGACGTGCCGGTACCGGCGCATCCTGCGGCCAGCGTCAGTGCAGCGAACAGTAAGCGCTTCATCGCACCCCCCTGACCCGACCGTTGACGATGATGTTTGATACAGTAACGCCGATCGGGACGTCGACGAACTGCCCGCCACCTCCGGTGACGCGCAGCGTCGTGGAGCCTCCCGCGACCGGTGTGACGGTAATGGAGCTTCCATTTATCTGCGCCGTCGCGACTGCGCCGTTGATGTTCGAGAGCGCAAATGGTCCCGTATACGAGCCTTGCGTCACCGCGATCGTCTGATTGAACGCCGAGCCGACGTTGGTGAAGGTCAGTGAGGGCGGGCTAACAACGAGCGCACCACTCGTGGACACCGTGATCGGGACATCGACGAACTGCCCGCTCCCGCCGGTTACGCGAAGCGTGGTGGTGCCGGGAGCGACCGGCGTCACCGTGATCGTGGTGCCCGCAATCGAGGCCGTCGCTACCGTCCCGTTGATATTCGAGAGTGAAAATGGTCCGCCGTATCCGCTTTGCGTTATGGTCGCGGACTGATTGAACGTCGAGCCGGTGCTAGAGAATGCTAGCGCAGACGGGTTCGCGATCACGGCCCCGGCCGGCGGGGGTGGTGGCGGCGGAGGCGGTGCCGTGCCGCCCGCAGCGACGGAGACCCGCCCGACGTGATTGTTCCGCTGATCGGTGAACCAGATTGAACTATCGGCACCGGTCGCGAGGCCGATCAGCTGCGCATACTGCGAGAGGCCGGTGCTGTATTGCGCGATCAGGACGCCGTCGGTCGTCATCTCGCCGATGCTCGGGCTGTCGATGTCGCCGGCCGTGAACCAAATCCTTCCGTCGGGCCCGGCCGTGATTCCGCCCGTTCGAGTACCGGCCAGGTACTGGGTCGTTACTCCGGACGTCGTCATTTTGGTAATGCCGTTTCCAGCAAACCAGATGTTACCGTCAGGACCCGCTATAATATTTCCCGGTTGACCGGATGCTCCGGTCGGATACTCAGTGATCACTCCGGAAGACGTGATCTTTCCGATTCTGTTGATATTCTGGTTCACCTCGGAGAACCACACGTTGCCATCCGGTCCACCGGTAATATAGTACGGACCCGCAAACGGCGTCATTCCCGCGCTGTATTCCGTGACCACGCCGGACGTCGTAATCTTTCCGATCTGATTCACGGACAGCTCGGTAAACCACATGTTCCCGTCGGGCCCTGCCGCGATTTGGATGACCTCAGAGTTAAGGGTGATGCCGGCGGAATATTCCGTCACGACGCCGGATGGCGTGATCTTTCCGACGCGATTGACCGTTGCCCCAGGGGTTGGATATCCGAAATAGTATTCGGTGAACCAAATATTGCCGTCCGGGCCTGCGGCTAGTCCACCGATGAGG
This sequence comes from uncultured candidate division WPS-2 bacterium, assembly GCA_937910425.1. GTDB lineage: Bacteria > Vulcanimicrobiota > Vulcanimicrobiia > Vulcanimicrobiales > Vulcanimicrobiaceae > Vulcanimicrobium. Next base: position 9,907 of record CALEOJ010000151.1, on the reverse strand, counting down.
GCACCGGTTTGTGAGATACCGGACGAATACTGCGTGACGATTCCGGATGTCGTGATCTTCGCGATCTGGTAAACGAACGGCGCGGTAAACCACAGGTTCTTGTCCGCACCGGCAACGATCGCGTGCAATCCTGAGTTCGGCGAAATGCCGACCGCGTATTCGCGGATCGTCCCCGTCGCATCCGGCGGAGCAACGACGGGCGCCGCGTAAATGCCACCCGCGACGCCAACGGCATAGACCGTCGTGGTGGTCGAAGCAATGCTGATTGCCGCACCGGATTGAGCCGTCCAATTACCCGATGTCAGATCTTGATAATAGATCGGATAGCTATGATCGGGATTCGCATCATGCCCGAGGGCGAAGAGGCCAGCGTTCTTGGTGGGGCTGAGCTCGACCACACCACCCGGGAGCTGGGTGAAACCGAATGCTGGAGTGTAGTAATAGAGCGAGTCCTGCGCGTTCACGACCCAAACGCCCCCAGGCACGAGATTCCCCATGTTCGTTCCCGTGTCCCACGAGGCCGCAACACGCACGGCTGCGCCGGGCAATTGCGACCAGCTGCCGCTCGTGTACTTCCAGATTCCGCGGCCGTACGATCCGCCGCCTTGGTTGGAGACGACGTAGACAGAGCCGTCGGCGCCGACCGTGATGTCGCTTGCGCCACCCGCGATCGTGCTCCAGTTGACGCCGTCCCACGCGTAGATTCCGCCGGCCGAATTGACCGCCCAAAGAGTGCCGTCGGGCGCAACGGCCAGCCTCATCGCAGCACCCGGAATGTTGCTCCAGCTTCCGCCCACGTAATGCCATATGGAGCGATCGGCGCCACCGCCAAGGCTCGATAGCACCCAGATCGATCCATCGGGACTTGCGGCAACGAAAATCGCCCCGCCGGGTAGCTGAGTCCAACCGACCGGCTGGATCAGGCTCTTCGGGCGGCGGATCGACGTCATCGCCGACGACGGCTGGATCGGAGTCTTCACCATTGGCGGTGCCGCGATGGACGCCGGAGATACCGACTTGGCGGTCGGTATGTTGACACCGCGACTGGGCGCGGGGGGCAGCGTGCCGACGGATCTCCGCGGACCGCACGCCTCGATGACGAGCAATAGCCCGACGAGGAATACGCCAAGTCTCGCTGCCCGATTGAGCACGCTTCCCCTCCCCGACGGTAAATACGGCGCCGCCGAAGCTTCAAAGCGAGCTTCAGACGGAACACCGAGCCATTCCGGCCTCCGACCGCCATGCCCTCTTAGGGAAGCGCGTATTTAGCGTTTCAGGACGCGGGCGAGTTTGTCGAACAGGCCTTCGATCGCGCGCTCGTGCTGTTCTTCAAGCCGCCGCCAGAGCAGCCGCCCCTGCACGTCGTCGAGCGTCGCCGTCAGCCGGGGCGACTCGGCGACTGCCGCAGCGCATCATGTGGCTCGGCCTGTTCGTATTTGCCGTAATCGTCATCTTGGTTGTCGTCGTTCGACATTCTCAAGTAGAGCGCGACGCGAAGTCATGGAGCCAGAAGGGTCCGGCTTCGACTGGACGATCGACGCGATCAACCATACCCCGGCCTCATCGGGAATATAAGCGGTCCGCGCCAATCTGCGGGACGGCTGTAACACTCCCGCCGTTGGGCAGGGCAAGCAGACCCGGCCGTCGGAGATCGGCGCGTCGCCGTAGTGGCGAATGCCCGGAGGTGTCGTATCTATGAAGACGGGTTTAGCGTTCTTCTTGGGGCTCGCTGTGCTGCTCCAATTCCCGAATACGGCCGGCGCATCGGTTACGATCGGAGGCCTTACCTACTCGATCGGTGTTGTAACGCGCGCGTCGACTTTTGGCCCCGAGTTCATGCAAGAGCACGCGGCTGGAGAGTACCTCGTTGTACCTCTCACGATCCGAAACGTCGGCAAAGATCCAGCGACGATTAGCGGTTCTGACTTTCATCTCGAGCGCGGCGATACGAAATACGACGCGGCGAGCGTCACCATTTCCTCTGACAAAGGCTTCTTCCTCACGAAGCTCAACCCCGGGACGGCACGAACCGGCATCCTCGTTTTTGACGTCCCGGCAAGCACTGCGCCGTCGAAATACCGCCTCATTGTTTACGGCAACGGCACCAGCGATCATACGACCATCCAATTGCGCTAGAGCCCCTGAGCGGCGATAACCCCCGCTTCTCATCCTCCAGCCTAGCGTACGGCAGGGAGAAGGAACAGGGGCCGAAATATGCCGCCGAGATGGCGGTTGAGCGGGGCGACTGGGATAAAGCATTGGACAGTCGTCGCGCTGACGAAGCCGATATAGCGCTGAAGACGGTGCTCCGCCAAGGGAATACCGGGGGATCCGGCGCATTTCTTGCGTTCGCGGACGGGGCGCGCTACTGGGTAAAGCCGCTCAACAATTTGCAGCACGAGAGGGTCTGCGTGAATGACCAGATTGTCGGCCGCGCTGCTGCGAGGATTGGCGCGCTCACGCCAACCGTGAGAACGGCGCGAATACCGCCAGAGTTGGCGGGCTGCGAATTCCGGGGAGACCACCAGCTCGAGGAGGGCATCGCGCACGCGTCCTTGGCGGTGAACAGTGCCGTCGAGATCAACGTGCTCGCCAATCGCGACAAGGATGACAATGAGCGACATCACGCAGAGTTCGTGGCGCTCTTCGACTGGTGCTGGGGTGGCGATGCACAACAGTGGCTCGTCGGACAGGCCGCAGAAGAGCGCTGCTTCAGCCACGATCATGGACACTATTTTCCCGGAGGCCCGGGGTGGACTGCAGCCGGCCTCGAAGCTAACGTGGACACCCCCAACGTTTATTCGTACGGAGGAACGGCATTCAGTCAAGAGGTCCTGAATTCGGTAGCCGGACTTCTCGAGGCGGTAAGCCGGAAGGACCTGATTTCGGTTCTCGCGGCGATCCCGACGTCGTGGCCGGTAACTAACGCTGAGCTCGAAACGGTCGGCTATTTCCTGGAGCGTCGGGCTCCAGACGTCGCAGCACGATTGAGAGCAAGAGGGCAACCATGAGGTTCGTCTATTCGGTCATTCGGTTCGTGCCGGATCCCGCGCGCGGTGAATTCGTGAATATCGGCGCTATCGCAGGCAGCGACGCCGCCGGTGAGTGGGACGTAAGAACCTTAAGCAACAAAAAGCGGGCGCGCTACATCGACGATCACGCGATACTAGGACGCGTCGTCGGCATTGTCGAGGACATCGGTAGAAGGCTTGACCGCGCATCGCAGGGCAGCGAACCGCTCCTAGAAACCGAGGAGCAGCCCTCGGAGGGTTGGCTTACACGCCTCGCGGCTGAGTACAATAACACGCTCCAATTCTCCCGACCACTTCCGATTGTCGCCGAAAGCACCGAAGAGGTGTTGGACTTTGCGTTTAGCGAACTGCTGCTTGAACCGACGAGTACGCGCCTCGGCTATAAGAGTAAGAACGTAGCATTTCATCGCGCTCGCGCAGCTTACACGGACGGGGGGGTTCGCCCTGACGTCGAGTTAATCGAGCGGGCCCCCGTGGAGACTATTCACTACCACGACAGATTCGACTTTCTCGTAGCAAATGGAAGCGCTGTACAGTTGGCACAGGCGTGGTCATTCCAACTTCCTGATCAAGAAGAATTGATCCGCGATTTGAAGGCGTGGGCGTGGACGGTCCGCGACATCAGAATCGAGGGCGGTTCGGTGCTGACCACACGAAGGCGGATAGAAGTCCCCAAAGACGTGGATGTAGCGGCTATCTACATTGCGTCGTCGCCAGGCGCGTCGACTGAGGCGTTCAAGGTCGCAAACGCGCTGTGTAACGATGCTGACGTTCGCCTTGTCCCGTTGGAACACGTCGTTTCAGATGTTGTGGCGCGCGCGCGTGACAGCCTGACTCACAACCGCTGAGCGCCGCGACCCAGGGCGTGACACTCGCCCCAGGTCGTCGATAGGCCCTTGCCGTTGACGGTCACGCGGTGCTTTCGAGGCTGAGCGCGCCCGGTTCCTCGCCGAGACGCTCGCGGACGAGAACGATGAGCTTTACGAACGAGTAGACGAACTCCGGCCACGTGTCGCCGTCGTCGCGCTCAGGCAAGTCGGCGAGCGTGACCACGCGCGACCGATTCGCGCAATGGACGCCGAGCGCGTGCATGCAGAGTAATAGGACACTGAACGTCGCGCATCTCAGGCCCCGCGTCACCGCCTCCTCGCAGTCATGGGTAAGCGAACCGGCACGGCGGTGTTCGCGGAAACGGCGTTGCAGGTGTTTGATTTCCGCGGAGGCGCGTCGCTCGAAGCGCTCGACGCTCGGGTCCCCGTCGAACAGGCGCGCGACCTCGCGCTGCACTGGGTCGGCGGTGATCTCGTCGCCGATCGCGTTCGCGGTAGCGGTCGCGCGCTGAGCGTCGGCAATCGTGAATGCTGCGGCGAGCACGCTCTCCGCGCTGAACGCCGCCGCGGCGGGAAGGGATCTCTCGTCGCCCTGGCCGGTCATGCTGCCACCATCGCGACGTCGGCCGTTCGGCGCAGCAGCGCCGCGGCAGCGTGCCAGCAGAAGCGCCCGTGCAGGCCGGCCGGGCAGTCGCACGTCGCGTGCTCGGCCGACAGGGCGTGGACGGTATACCGGGCGTGACCGTCGCGCCCGGTGACAAGGTAGCGGCCCGAGCCGCGCGGCGTGGCCGCGGAGGGCCCGCCGTTGACCCAGGCGGCGGCGGATGCGCCCTTCGACCTGTTCGCGTACGCTCGCCATCCTACGCGGCTTCCTGGGCGGTGCAGGCGGGGCAGAGCCAGACGAAGCGCTCGGGGTGCGAGGAACCGTTCACCGGGGCGTACGAGACGCCGGTGTCGTCGGCGAAATCATCGGCGACGCGCTGGGCGATTCCGTCGTCGTCGCCGTCGCACTCGACGAGCTCGGGGAGACCGGCCCGGTGACGGTCGTATTCGAGCAGGGTATCGCCGCGGCGGAACCGCGCGATCGTGCTCTCGTCGAGGTCGCCGGTTGGGGAGGGCGAAGTGAAAACGGTCATTCGAGAACCCTTTCTCGGGTGACGGGCCCGGCGGTGTTGACGCACCGTCGGGCCGCTTTGCATGTTATCATTATACAGGATAATGCGCTCTTGCGCAAGTGTGTATTAGGGGTTATTATGGTACCGAGAAGCGCACCGTATCGCGACCTTGGAGGCCCGAATGATCGCCCTCGCACCCGTCCACCATGCGCCCGTTGCCGAGCTCGAGGATCTCGCCGACGGGCCCGCTCGTTCGCCGGTGACGCGAAGGCGGCGTCCACGCGGCGCGCGTACGCCGCGGATCTTCGCGACTTCGAGGGGTGGTGCTCGCGGCACGGGGTCCGGCCGTATCCGCTGGAGCCCGCCGGCGCGGCGCTGTACCTGACGAGCCTCTCGGGCACGAAAGCGCTCGCGACGATCGTTCGACGCCGCACCGCGGTCGCGCTTGAGCACCAGCGCCGCGGCCTCGATCCGCGGCCGTTCGGCCATCCCCAGGTTGTCGATGTCTGGAAGGGCATCCGCCGGCTCCTCGGCGTCGCACCGCAGCGAGCGAAGGCGGCGCTCCTCACGGACGACCTTCGCCGGATGCTCGCGCCGCTGGGCGGCGCCACGATCGACCTGCGGGACCGGGCGCTTTTGCTCGTCGGTTTCGCGTGGGCGTTTCGGCGCTCGGAGATCGTCGGGCTCGACGTCGCGGACCTGCGCTTCGTCGCGGAGGGCCTGGAGGTCACGCTGCGGCGCTCCAAGACGGACCAGGAGGGCGCCGGGCGCCTCGTGGGCCTTCCGTACGGCTCGCGGCTCGAGACGTGCCCTGTGCGGGCCGTACGGGCCTGGATTGACGCCGTCGCGATCGTCGAGGGGCCGCTGTTCCGGCCGGTCAGCCGACATGGCGTCGTCGCCGCGGCGCGGCTCTCGCCTGCGGCCGTCGCGATTGTCGTCAAGCGGCGTGCTCGCGCCGTGGATCTCGACCCCGGCCAGCTCGCCGGTCATTCGCTGCGAGCCGGGTTCGCGACGTCGGCCGCGCTGAAGGGGGTCACGGAAACGGCGATCGCCGCGCAGACCGGACATCGCTCGATGACGATCCTGCGTCGGTACATTCGTCCCGCGACCGTCTGGCAGGGCAACGCCGCCGCGGCGGTCGGGCTCTAAACCACCCGAACCTGTGCTATTATGCTCCTACACACTAGCGTAGGAGAACGGTTTGCCCCCGACGCGCAAGAAGGCCGCCGCACCGCCGCCGCTGGACCTCGTTCGGACGAACGTGGTCGTGCCGCGTGATCTGTCGCTTGACGTGGACGAGAAGCTCCTTGAGCTGAAGCGGGCTGGGGCCCCGCTCTCCTGGTCCGGGCTCGTCGAGATCGCAGTGCGCGAACTACTCGACCGCCGGGATCTCGTGCGGGTTGTCGGGCGCTACGGCCTTGGACTACGTCGGAAGTAATCCAACCTCGCGCTCGGCGTCAATCTCGTCGAGAATCTCGGCGAAGCGGTCGAGCATAGGAAAGTGCTCGGGCCGAACGATGATCGGCCCGCGCTTCCGCATCGCCCAACACCGGCTCGTCACGAATAGTCGACCGTAGCGGCGGCACCGCAAGTGAGGCAAATCGGCACGAAGTGCTCCTCCATTGCTGCTTGAGCCCATTCAGGCATAGTGCCCGGCTCAGCCGGGGAACCATCAGCCTTCAGCACGGGAATGCCGCCGGAAATCTTTGCGCCCGGCTGGAAACGGTTTTCGGTGAAGGTCGTATGGGCGGGACTATTCGGACAGACGATACGCATCCAATCGCTGTTCTACTCCTACACCAAGGCCCCCGCGATCGACACCGTGACGTTCTCCGCGACGAAACGGTCCCGCAGTACGATCAGCCGGCCGCGACGCCTCACGGCGAGGAGATCATCATGAAGCGACCCGGGATACTGCTCGGCGTTGGAATCGCAATCGGCGCGGGGATCGGCGCCGCCTTGGGAAACGTGGCGATTGGCATCGCGATCGGCGTGGCCGTGGGAGCCGCCCTTTCGGCGTCGCAGCGGAACCGGTAACTGGGTTCCGTCATCGCGACCGCGAGCCGGCCGCGATCGGCCGTTTGCGCTCGGCCGCCTCAAGCCTTCTCGAGCTCTGTCACGCGCTTCACGATCGGGTCGAGCCGGCGGCGCTGCAGCCGACGAACACAGGTGACGACCTTCTCCATGCCGCGATCGTACCGGGTGGCGGCAGCAGTGTGGGTAAGACGCGTCGCTCGGCAGTATCATGCGGCAGGGCGGCAGCGCGCGTCGATCCCGCGAGGGTCGGCCCACGCCCGGCGTCGTCGCCCTGCCGCATTACTGCGTCCTTCGCGTTCTGTGGAACGCCCACAACTTTCCGGGTGCGGAGCGAGTCGAGTGCCCCCGCGCGCAGAGGGAGGCGATTTCGTTCGGAAACTTGTACCTTGTCGGCCGGTCGCCGCATAGCTGGCGATCATTCATCGCGGCTGGGAGGGTGCATGGCGGGCAAACGCGGTTCACAGCTTGTGAAGATTCCGGGCTCAGGCGGTGCCGGGGACTTTTCGCTTTACGGTAATCAGAAAACCGCTAAGGCGGCAGAGGATCTAAAAGAACTCGACCTCTTTTATGCGACGCGCGTTCAGATTCTTACGCAGGCTGCCTATAAACAGGGCGTAAAGGACGGCGCGCGGACGGTGTTCGAGAGCATTGATAAGGGTGTCGCGGAAAGCAAGGACACAATCAAGCACCTGAATCCCGGGCGACCGAAAAAAGCGACCGCCGCAACAAAGTCAGGCGGAGCGAAGAAATCGGGGCCACGAACGAAGGTCGGGAGAAAGAAGGCCGGTTGATACGACCAGAGGGCTCTTTCTCGGTCGAGGCCACCGGTTGCCAAACGGTTGCCGTCCGTGGCAACCCTCCGCAACCTTCGGCAGCAGCTCGGCAACCGAATGACCTGCGCCACTACGGCGTCCGCGGCCTTTGGCAACCGCCCGCGATGCTGGCCGCACAGGTTCAAATCCTGTCCCCGCAACCAACTACAGGCCCGGAACGTGCAGACGTTCCGGGCCTGTTGCTTTTCCGGCGTGACCATGCCGGGAAGCTCCCGGCATTAGGACAATTAGCCCAGTACGGAGCTGATGGACACGGGCACAATGGAAACCTAGCGAAAGTCTTCGCACTCGTCCAAAAAAGGGTGTTCTCGATGCGGTCTTTCCGGATGTTCCTCTTCGCGTTTGCCGTTGTCGCGCTTGCCGCGTGCGGCGGCGGCGCCGGCCTCAGCACGCTCCAGAGCCCGCTCCCGCCGAGCGATCCCGGAGCGCTCGACCCCCTCGGCAGCTCCGTCGGGTTCGAGAAAGGTACGCTCTGGGTCGCATACACGGAGCCGCTGATCCGCGCGTTCTCGGCGAACGGCAACGGCGCGGTCACCCCGTTAGAGACCTTGGGATCGTTCGCGTGGCCGAACAGCCCCGGGTCGATCCCCGGGCTCCCCGGCACCGTCGACATCGCCATCGCTCCGGACGGCACCCAATGGGTGCTAGAGAACAAAGACTTCGCGGAAGGCGGCCCCGGTTTCCGTCTCTTTGCGGTCGCGCCGGGCGACAATCAACCCGAGAACGTGTACGGCGACGACGTCCACTCGCCGTTCGCGGTCGGACTCGCCGGCGACGGGATCATGGTCGGCTACTACACCTCGACTGGAACGACGATCGCAACCTATCCGTACGCTGCGAGCAATGCGCCCCCGATGCGCACGTTCAAGAGCACGACTCCGCTGCTCGGCTTCGCAGAGGGCAACGACGGGCATCTCTACGTCTCGCGCCCCAACCGTGTCGACGTCTATCTCCCGACCTCGACCGGCTGCTGCCCCATACGAAGCATCGCCCTCACGGGGCTGGTCGGACACGTCACGGTCAGTGCACAAGAGTTCGCGGTCGGACCCGACAACAGCATCTACGAGACCGATCTGCCGGGTAACCTGTCGAATCCGGTGATGTACGTCAACGTGTACGCGCCCGGCTCCGGAAGGGTCGCACGCCGTATCGGCCCGCTGCCGGCGAACTACAACGGACTCGGCTTCCCCGTGATCACCGTCGATTCGAAGAATCGACTCTTCGTCGCTACGCAAGGGAAAATATACCGCTTCGGACCCACCGCGAACCGTGCGGCCACGCCGCAGCGCGTGATGATCGACCCGACAATCGGACGCGCGGGGGCGATGGCAGTCGGCCCGAACCTGTAACGATCGGGCGAACATTTCGGCCCTGTTCGCGCCTCTCTAGGGATATGGTCCGACGAACGCGAGAAGGCTGATGGCGCGCTGGGCGCCGCCGGAGATCGTTGCCGCCGCTCTGACGGGCGATGAGACCGCGGCAGAGCAACTCGTCGCCGCCGTCTGGCCGGGATGTTTCCGGCTCGCCGCGACCGTCATCGGCGATCGGAGCCTGACGGAGGATGCGGCGCAAGAAGTCTGCGCGATCGTTCATCGCATCATACGCAGCGTGCGCAGCGCCGACGCTTTCGACACCTGGCTTTATCGAATCGTCATGCGCTGCGGTGCGTTTACAGCTTGCGCTGCTTCGCGGTCCCGAACGACGCAGTCGTGTACGTGACGACGAAGGACGGACCGCCGGCGCCATGACCCCCGGCCGCAAGGCCGTCGCTGACGACCCGCGTGCACACGCCTGAGCTCGGCGAAGCGATCGAGGTCGCGGTAAAGTCCGTGCGTCCCGTGTTGCGGTTGAGCGCCGCCGTCAGCGTCGCGAACGACGAGCAGTCTCCGTTTGCCTGACGTAGGATTGATGGTCGTGAGGATCCGATTGTATGGCGCTCCCGTAACCCTCCCTCAAAGCCGCCGTTAGGATAGAAGAAGACCGGCAGTCGGCTTGACTTAGTTAAGGATGGCCTGATCAATCGAGGAAATCGCCGCATTCTCCGCGATTTTGTAGAGATC
>CALEOJ010000150.1 GCA_937910425.1 uncultured candidate division WPS-2 bacterium | reverse complement strand
AACGAACGCTTCTCGATCACCATGATCGCCCTCAGTGCAATTTGATAGTGAGGACGCCGGCGTCCTCGAGGACCTTCGGACCGGCTTTGGCGTCCTCTTCGGTGGTCCCGTTCCCTGGGCGGCCTGCTGCCGCCGCCGCAGCAGCGACGGTCGCGCGGGCCTCCTCGAGCATCGCGTCCGTGATCTGACCCGCAGCGCGCTTGGCGCGATAGTCTTCGATCGCCGCCTGCAACGCGAACCTGGACCGCTCGGGGTAGTCTTTCTTCTTCTCGGGATAGCCGTCGAGTGCGGCCTCGATGTCGGCGTCCGTGATCGCCAGCGCCTCATCGATCGTCTTACCCTTGGCGAGCTCGACCAGCAGCGAGCACGTCGCCGTACCGAAACCGCAGCCGGTCGTGAAATAGGAGACGTCCTCGATCACGTCGCCGGGTCCGACCTTCAAAAAGAACGTGTAGAGGTCGCCGCACGAGTCGCTGAAGTACTCGCCACTCGCGGTCGGGCTCTCCATCGTGCGGAACCCAGTGCGGTGCTCCACCAGGGCCTGAAATTTCTGGAAATTCATGCGGTTGCGGCGGTCTTTCTCGATGGCGCGGGGTCTATCTCTATCTCGAATCGGCATTCGGTGCCGCCGGTTGCGAGGCTCTCCACCTGGTGAGCGCGGCCGGGTGCGACGCTTTCGAGGATCGTGTGGATCGCGCTGCACGCCTCGGGGTTTTCCGCGACGACCGACGCGTACGGGCAGGCATGCTCGTGGAGCAGCATCGTCCCACGCTCGGCCTTCTGCAGCTCGGCATTGACGCCGGACGCTCGCAGTGCCGCGACGACCTTCTCGAGGTGCTCTTCGGCCGGGTGCGCCTCGGTCACCGCGCCGAGCCGGTCGGCAGAGCGCTTGCCGATCCGTTCGAAGACCGCTTTGACCGCGTCGTCGCCGCCCGCGGTGCGGATCTCGCGCAGCACGGCGTTGAGCATCTTGTCGTAGCGCTGCGGAAAGTAGCGGTCGGCGGCCGGGGTGAGCGAGTACTCGACCGTCGGTTTGGTCTTGCCCCGGCGCACGCTGCGTCCCGCGATCAGGCCGTCGCGCTCGAGGATGACCAGCTGCTGGCGAATTGCGTTCGGCGAGAGTCCGAACTGGCCGGCAAGGTCGAATGCCGAGGCCGAACGCCGCTCGCGGAGGGCGCCGACGATCTTTCCTCGCGTCGAGTCGAAGAAACGGTCCTGCATTTCCAGCTTCACGGTACCACGGACGTCGTAGATAGTCCAGACTTTCCTTGACTTTCTCTCTCCACCGCTTTACGATACCGTGGCATGCCTATCACGCGCGGGCTCGTCGCGCGCGACCTTCGGGTCGCCGTCGAGAACAAGGAAATCCTCAAAGGAATCGACCTCACCGTCGAACCGGGGCGCGTCCACGCGCTCATGGGTCCCAACGGGAGCGGTAAATCGACGCTGGCGTTCACCCTGGCGGGGCACCCCGGCTACCAGGTTCTGAGCGGCTCGGCAACCCTCGACGGCGAGGAGTTGCTCGAACTCCCGCCCGACAAGCGCGCGAAGGCCGGGCTGTTCCTGTCGTTCCAGTATCCCGCCGCGATCCCGGGCGTCTCGGTCGCGAACTTTCTGCGCACCGCGCGGATGGCGGTGCGCCCGGAGGATTTGAACCCGGCGAAGTTCCGCAAGCTGGTGTTCGACAAGCTCGACACGCTCGACATGGATCCGGCTTTCCTCGGCCGCTACGTGAACGACGGCTTCTCGGGCGGCGAGAAGAAGCGGCTCGAGATGCTGCAGATGGCGATCATCGCGCCGAAATACGCGGTGCTCGACGAGACCGACTCCGGCCTGGACATCGACGCGCTGCAGTCGGTCGGCCGGAGCGTCAACGCCCTGCGCGAGAGCGATGAGGGCAAGGACATCGGCTTCCTCGTCATCACGCACTATCCGCGCATCCTCAAGTACGTCCCGGCGGACGTCGTGCACATCTTGATCGACGGGCGCATCGTCAAGACCGGCGGCCCGGAACTCGCGAACGAAATCGAACGCGACGGCTACGATGGCGTGCGCGACGAGGCCGCGGCGGCCCGTGCCTAGCGGCGTCTCCGAGACGCTCGCCACGCTCGACTTCACGCCGACGGCGGCGACGCTCGACCGGGTCATCACGTTTCTGGACGGCCAGGGCGACGGCGCCGCGAGCGACACGGCGCTGCGATGCGAAGCGCTCGCGCGCTACGAAGCGCTGCCGGCGCCCGGCGCACGTCCGAGCCGCGGCTGGAAATACGATTACGCCGCGCTGAAGTTCGAAGAGCTGCGCTGGACGTCGGGTCGCATCGAGATGGCGACGATCCCGTCACGCCCCGCACCGCGGCCCCGGCCCGTGGAAGCCGGCGACGACGTGGATCGCCCGGCCCTCGCGACCGAAAACGCCGGCGGATTGTTCTTCGTCGGCGCGACCCGCGTCGACGCGCCGAGCAACGTCGATCCGCGTATCACCGTGGTACCGCTCACCGAGAGCAGCAAGCACCATTTCGCGGCGCGCCTCGCCGGCACGCTGCACGAGATCGTCGACTGGCGCGCCGACAAGTTCGCCGCGCTCGCGACCGCGTTCGAGAACTGCGGCGCCTTCGTCCACGTCCCGGACGGCGTCCAGCTCGATACGCCGATCCAGATCGTCTTCGCGAGTGCGCCCGACGACGAGGCGGTCTTCCCGCACGTCGTCGTGATCCTGGGCAAGGACGCCCGCGCCACGGTGCTCGAGCGGCACGTCGGCGAGGGCGACTCGTTCACGTGCGGAATCGTTGAGGTGCACGCCGGGGACGGTGCGGAGCTCGACTACGCCGTCGTGCAGCAGACCGGCGAAGCGGCGCGCATCTTCTTCTCGCGCGACGCACGCTGCGAGCGCGACGCGCAGGTTCGCTGGCATCTGGCCGAGCTCGGCGGCGCGCTGGCTCGCACGGTGCTGGGCGCGAAGCTCGCCGCACCGGGCGCGCGGGCCGAGGTGTCGGCGCTCTTCTTCAACACCGGGATGCAGCACGTCGACCTGACCTCCGGCGCCGACCACACCGTTGGTCCCACCAGCTCGGACACCGTCGTGCGGAGCGCCGCGACCGATCGCGGCCAAGGGCGCTACGTCGGCAACATCGTGATCCGCCCGAAGGCGCACCGCAGCGACGCGTCGCTGCGCGACGACGCTTTGCTGCTCTCGAAGCACGCGCACATCGATTCGATCCCGGCGCTCGAGATCGCGGCGAACGACGTCAAGGCCTTCCACGGCGCGACGGTCGGCTCGCTCGACGAGGATGCGCTGTTCTACGCGGGCAGCCGCGGGATCGCGCGCGGCGAGGCGCTGCGGCTGATCACGCTCGGCTTCTTCGAACCGGTCATCGCCCGTTTCCCGGGCGCGGCCCTGCGCGACGAGATCCGGACCTCGCTCGACGGCAAGATCGACGACGCGACGGAGATCGATCTATGATCGCGGCGGCCGACCCGAAACAGGCGCGCATCGTCGCCGACTTCCCGATCCTGGCGAAGCCGACCTCACGCGGAAGGCGGCTCGTCTATCTCGACTCGGCCGCCTCGTCGCAGAAGCCGCGCGCCGTGATCGACGCGCTGGTCCACTACTACGAGAACGACAACGCGAACATCCACCGCGGCGTCTACGAGCTGGCGGCACGCGCGACCGACCAGTTCGAGGCCGCACGCGCGAAGGTGGCGCGCTTCGTCAACGCCGCGCACACCGAAGAGATCGTGTGGACGCGGAACACGACCGAGGCGATCAACCTCGTCTCGTTCTCGTGGGGCCTCGCGAACCTGGGGCCCGGCGACGCGATCCTGACGACGCAGCTCGAGCACCACTCGAATCTCGTGCCCTGGCAGCTGCTCGCCGCGAAGACCGGCGCCGTCCTGCGCTTCATTCCGGCCGACGCGAACGGCGTGCTCGTGCTCGACGGGCTCGACGATCTGCTCGACGGCGTGAAGCTGGTCGCGATGACGCACGTCTCCAACACGATCGGCTCGATCGCTCCGCTCGCTACGATCGTCCCGCGCGCCCACGCCGCCGGCGCCGTCGTGCTCGTCGACGCCGCGCAGTCGGTTCCGCACATGCCGGTCGACGTGCAGGCGCTCGACGTCGATTTCCTCGCCGCCAGCGGGCACAAGATGTGCGGTCCGACCGGGATCGGCTTCCTGTACGGCAAGCGCGCCCTGCTCGACGCGATGCCGCCGTTCCTGACCGGCGGCGACATGATCAAGCGCGTCTCCTACGAACACACGACGTTCAACGAGCTGCCGTGGAAGTTCGAAGCCGGGACGTCGAACATCGCCGACGCGATCGCGCTCGGCACCGCCGTCGACTACCTGAGTGCGGTGGGGATGGACTGGATCCGCGCCCACGAGCTCGCCCTCACGTCGTACGCGCTCGAGCGGCTGCGTACGCTCGAAGCGCGCGGTCTGGCGGTCTACGGTCCGCCGCGGGCCGAAGACCGAGCCGGCGTGATCTCGCTCAACCTCGGCGACATCCACGCGCACGATCTCGCCTCGATCCTCGACGTCGAAGGCGTCTGCGTCCGTGCCGGCCACCACTGCACGATGCCGCTGATGGAAAAGATGGGCTGGCCCGCGACTGCCCGCGCCTCGTTCTACCTCTACAACACCGAAGAAGACGTCGACGCCCTGATCCTCGCCCTCGAAAAAGCCGCCGACGTTTTTCGGCTCGCGTAACCATGGACGATTTCTACAAAGAATACATTCTGGATCATTATCGCAATCCGCGGAACTTCGGGCACCTCGAACGGGCGGATGTGGCGGCGGAGGATCTGAACCCGCTGTGCGGCGACACGATTCGAATCGAGCTTGCGCTCGACGATCAGGGGCGCGTCGAGGACGTCAAGTTCAGCGGCAAGGGCTGCGCGATCTCGCAGGCGTCGTGCTCGATGCTGACCGAGTCGGTGAAGGGAATGAAGCTCGAGGACGTCGCGCGGCTCTCGCAGGAAGCGGTTCTCGAGAACGTCGGCATCGGGATCAGCCCGACGCGGATGAAGTGCGCGATGCTCGGACTCAAGGTGCTCAAGAGCGCCGCACTCGGCGAGATCGCGTCCTGGCCGGACGCCGCGTCGTAGCGCCCGCGGCGTGATCGCAGTCGTTCTCCGCTTCGCGCTCGCGATCGTGTTCGACGCGCTGGCGTTCACCGTCTGGGATGTCGGGACGCGCCCGCCGACCCAGCTCGCGCGCGACATCGCGCGCGGCGTCCGGACCCCCAGGCTGCTCCTCGCGCGCGGGCTCGTCCGGTTCGCGCTCGGCGTCGCGCTGCTGTTTCTGGCGGCCGAGATCGCACGGCCCGCAATGCCGACGCTGCGCGCCTTCATGCTGATCGAGACCGGGATGCTGATCGCCGCGCTGCTGGTCGAGAATCTGGTCGGCCCCGACGTGCGCCGGCGGTTGAAAACGCCCTAGACCTGGCGCCGTCCCTCGATGCACACGTTTTGGACGTCGTAGGCGCGCTCCAGGACGGTGACGTCGCCCTTCGGCGTCCCGAACGTGAGCCACACGAGACGATATTGGCCGACCCGATCTTGCTCCGAGCCGAGGACCTGGTTGGTGATCACGGCGCGCTTCAGGTCGAGGTCGCCGGAGAGGCCCAGCGCCTTCGCCGTATCGGGCGCGCGCAGCGGCTGGCTCTCCCAGTAGGCGATGACCCCGCCGCCGTTCTTGATAGCGTTGCGCAGCGCGGCATCGCCGGGATAGCGGCCCGCGCGCACCGTGTCGTCGGTCGAGGCGACGATCGACTCGATCGCCGTCTGCTTCACCGACTTGCTCTCGCAACTGGCCTCGGTGCGAATCGGAACATGCAGCCGCGGCACCGAGGGCGCGCAGGCGGCCGATACGGCGAGCAGCGCGAGCGGAAGGAGACGCGACAGGTTCACGCGCTCAACTTCCGGAGCCCGGAGGAAGCACCCTGGCCGGCCTTCGAATCGCGGGATCAGGCCAACTTGCCCGACGTCTTCTCCAGCAGCGCCCACGCCGGCGCGCCGAACTTGTCGCGCCACTTCGTGTAGAAGCCGGCGCTGGTGAGCTTCGCGCGGAACCCGCTCGTGTCGGCTTTGTTGATCGCGAGGCCGCGCCGCGCCAGCTTCTCCGAGAGCGAGTCGTTGCGCAGCTGCGTGTCGCGGCGCTGCAGCAGCGCGTACTTCGCGAGGTTGCGTTCGACGACCGACTGGACGTCGTGCGGGAGCGCGTTCCATGCGTCCTGATTGCCCAGGAAGTGGAAGGCCGACCACATGTGGTTGGTGACGCTGAGATACTTCTGCACCTCGTACAGCCGCGCCACGTCGATGATGGCGTACGGGTTCTCCTGTCCGTCGAAGACGCGCGTCTGGAGTGCCGTGTAGACCTCGCTGAAGTTCAGCGGCGCCGGCGCCGCGCCGAGCGACTTGAACAGGTCGACCCACAGCTCGCCGGGCGGCGTGCGGATCTTGAATCCAGCCAGGTCGGCGGCCGTGCGGATCGGCCGCAACGACGAGGTGATCTGGCGCATCCCGTTCTCCCACATCTTGGGATGGACGTAGAGACTCGCCGCGCGGATCGCGTCGCGCACGTGGTCGCCGAGCGGACCGTCCATCGCGCGGAACGCCTCGGCCGAGTCCTTGAACGCGAAGCCGACAGCTTGGATCGCGGCGAGCGGGACGACCGCCTGCAAGATGCCGCCGTCGAGCGTGAAGAACTGCAGCGCTCCCGAGCGCAGCTGCTGCAGCGCCTGCGTGTCGCCGCCGAGCTGGTTGTTGGGGAAGATCTGCACCTCGAGCCGCCCGCCGGTCTCCTTGGTGACCGCGGTCCAGCACTCGCGCATCCGCACGTTGAGCGGATGGTCGAGCGAGACGTTGCTCGCGTACTTGTAGGTCCACTGCGCGGCCCGCGCCGGTGCTTCGATCACGGCGATCGACGCAAGTGCCGCGCTGCCGGCGGCGACGAAACGGCCGCGTGAGAGTCGGTCGGTCATTGGTCCTGGGTTCCTTTCCGTGATCGTTGGGTCAGTCGAGCATGAGTCCGCCGTCCACCGTCAACGTCTCCCCGTCGACGAACGACGAACGCGGTGAGAGCAGCCACACGATCGCCTCGGCGATCTCGCGCGGTTCTCCGGAACGTCCGAGCAGCGTCATCGCTTCGACGCGTTCGCGCTGCTCCGGATTCTTGAACGGTACGTCGAGCATCGGCGTCAGCGTCGGCCCCGGCGCGACGCAGTTGACGGCGATCCCTTTCGGCGCGAGCGCGCGCGCCGCGCTGCGGCTGAGCGCGAGCACGCCGCCCTTGCTGGCGGCATACGCGGCTGTCCCGGAGAGGCCGCCGCCGCGCTTCCCCGCGACGCTCGCGACGGTGCAGATGCGCCCACCGGGTTTCATCCGCTTCGCCGCCTCGCGAATGCACAAGAACGTCCCGACGACGTTGATGTCGTTGACGCGCCGGAACGTCTCGACGGTGAGATCCATGAACGGCGTCGTATCGGCGATCCCGGCCGGCGTCGCGAGCGCGTCGAGCGTGCCGCCGAATACCGCCAGCGCGCCCTCGAACATCGCGACGACCGACGCTTGGTCGGCGACGTCGACCTCGAACGCGTGCCCGTCGATGAGGTGCGCGACGTCGTCCGCCCCGGCCTTGTCGCGATCAGCAACCGCAACGCGATAGCCCTCTTTGCTCAGGAGCTCGCACACCGCACGCCCGATCCCGCTAGCCCCGCCCGTGACGATCGCGGTAGGCGGGTGCTCTCCGAACCATTCCATCTAGAGGAGTACTCCCGGATCGGCGCATGCGCGGGCGAAGGCGGCGAGGAATCGGGCGGCGGGCGCGCCGTCGATGAAGCGGTGATCGAACGCGAGGACGCAGGTGAGCATCCAGGCCGCCTGCAGCGCACCATCGACGACGGCCGGGCGCTGCGTTGCGGCGCCGATTCCGAGGATCGCGGTTTGCGGCGGATCGGGGAGCGGTGCGACGCGCTCGACCCCCTGCGGTCCGACGTTCGAAACCGAGAACGACGCGCCGCCGACGTCGTTCGGCGTCAACGCTCCGTCGCGGGCGAGCGCTGCAAGCCGCACGATCTCGCGCTGAACCGCGGAGAGCGAGAGCGCGTCGGCCCCGCGCACGACCGGAACGATGAGACCGTACGGCGTGTCGGCCGCGACGCCGATGTCGATCGCCGCGAACGGTGCACCGGTCGAGGCATCGGTCCGGATCTCCGGGTGCTCGCGGAGCAGCCGCGCGGCCGCGAACACGGCGAACGCAGACCAGCCGAAATCACCGCGCCGTTCGATCAGCGCGTGTAGCGCATCGACGTTCGCCACGGTCTCGACCTGCGGGATCGGCAGCTGCCCGACTTCGGTCATCTTGCGGTAGATCGCGCGCCGTCCCGGCGGCAGCT
>CALEOJ010000149.1 GCA_937910425.1 uncultured candidate division WPS-2 bacterium | reverse complement strand
TGGCGACGGGTACCGCGCCTTCGTCCCGTACCACGCGCAGTGGCGCACGCTGCTCCCGCCGGGCGATGCCGGGAGCGCGGCGTTCGCGCCGGTCGAGATCACCAGCGAACCGCTCCCGATCCCCGAGGAGTTCGGATCGCAGCTGGCCCCCGACGAACCCGCGGGCGAGACGGAAGCGCGGGCGAAGTTGACGGCGTTTCTCGCCGGACCCGCGCTGCAGTACGGCGTGGCGCGCAACGTCCCGTCGGCCGGTCATACCTCGCGGCTCTCGGCGGCGCTCTCGTTCGGGACGATCGCCGCGCGGGAGGTCGTTCGCGCGACGTGCGAGCGCAGCGGGGACCCGTTCTTGCTGACGGAGGAGCGAACGTCGCTCAAGCTCTACTTGCGCTCGCTCGCCCAGCGGGATTTCTTCCTGCAGCTGGCGTGGTACAACGAGTCGCTCGCGGAAGAGCCGCTGCAGTCGAAGATGCGCGGCTTCGGGTTCGCGCGGACGCACCGCCATCTCGATGCGTGGCGCAGCGGGCGCACCGGCTATCCCCTGATCGATGCGGGGATCCGCGAACTGCGCGCGACCGGCTGGATGCACCCCCGCGTGCGCGCGATCGCCGCGTCGTTCCTGTGCTTCGACCTCGGGGTCGACTGGCGCATCGGCCGCGACGAATGGGACCACTACCTCACCGAAGACGACCCCGCCCTCGCCGCGGGCAACTGGCAGTGGGTCGCCGGCGTCGGCGCCGACTTGGCTGCCTACCCCCGGATCTACAACCCGCTCAAACAGGCGCGGCGGTTCGACCCAGCCGCAGCGTACGTGCGCCGCTGGCTTCCCGAGCTCGCCGCCCTCCCGGACGCCGCCGTCCTGGACCCCGTCGAAGGGCGCCGCCAGCGGCAGATGCAGCTGCCGCTGTTCGGTCAGCTCTCCTATCCGGAGCCGGTCGTCGAGCACGAAACCGCGGCCCGCAGCTTCCTGGAGCGGTACGCTCGCGAGGTCCGTGCCCCCGCCTAAGGGCGGCGCAGCGGTGCTCTTCCGGGTGCTCGAAACGGCGCGGCTCCGCCTCGAACCGATCCGGGGAGATCACGCGGACGCGATGGTCGAGGGGCTCGGCGACCCGGCGCTCTATGCCTTTGCGCTCGACGAGACGCCCGCCGGCCGCGACGAGCTCCGCGAGCGCTACGAGCGGCTCGCGTCCGGTTGGTCGCCGGACGGCGACGAGCGCTGGCTGAACTGGATCGTCGTGCCGTGTGCGGGCGCCGGCGCCGCCGGGTACGTGCAGGCGACCGTTGCGCGCGACCGCTCGACGGCGGTGATCGGCTACTTGGTACTGTCGGCGTTTCAACGGCGCGGCATCGGAGGCGAAGCCGTCGGCGCCATGGTCGATCACCTGGTCGCGGCCGGGATCGGCACGCTCCGAGCCGTGGTCGACGTCCGCAACGCCGCGTCGATCGCGCTGCTCGATCGGCTCGGTTTCGAGCGCCGCCGGACGATGCGTTCCGACGACGTCCTCGCCGGCGTGCGGGGATTCGACCACGAGTACGTGCTGGGGGCGCACCGCCTGAAGCGATCCGAGGCGGACGGCTCACCATGATCGAAAAACCACGCATGAGCGATCAGCCCGTCGCGCCCCACGACAGCGGTACCCCGGAGAACCTCCTGAAGTTCATGGTGACGGGCTGGGCGACGCCGCCAGGGACGCCGGCGAGCCCGGTCGAGGGTGCCGAACGCTTCGCGTCCCGCCGCGCCGCGCTCTCGCGTGCGTTCCCGGCGGAGACGCTGATCGTGCCGACCGGCCACGAGAAGATCCGGGCGAACGACACGGCATATCGCTTCCGGCCGGGGACCGAGTTCTATTATCTGACCGGCAACCTCGAGCCCGACAACGTCCTGGTCCTGGTCCCCGACGGCGAGGGGCACGCGGCAACGCTCTATTGCGAGCCGAATCCGGGCAAGACCGACAAGACGTTCTTCACCGACCGGATGAAGGGCGAGCTATGGGTCGGGCCGCGGCTCGGACTTCCGCAGACCGCGCAGCGCTACGGCGTCTCGACCAAGCCGCTCGGTGCGCTGACGGACGACCTCGCCGGCGCGATCGGGAAGGGCCCGTTCCGCGCGCTGCGCGGCACCAATCCGCAGCTGGACGCGGCACTGCCGGCGCAGGCGGAACGCGACGCCGAGCTCGCGACCGCGCTCTCGGAGATGCGGCTGATCAAGGACGAGCTCGAAGTGCGCGAGTTGCGCCGCGCGATCGAGGCGACGCACCGCGCCTTCAACGATGTCGTGCACGCGCTTCCGGCAGCCGAGACGGAGCGTACCGTCGAAGGTGTGTTCAATTTGCGCGCGCGGGTCGACGGCAACGATACCGGCTACAGCACGATCGCCGCGAGCGGTCCGAACGCGTGCACGCTGCACTGGACGCGCAACGATCGGCGCATCGGCGAGAACGAGCTGCTGCTGCTCGACGCCGGCGTCGAAGCAGAGACGCTCTACACCGCCGACATCACGCGCACGCTGCCGATCTGCGGCCGCTTCACGCCGGAGCAGCGCGCGATCTACGAGCTCGTCTACGCGGCGCAAGAGGCCGCGCTCGCGAAGTGCGCGCCGGGCAACGATTTTCTCGATCCGAACCGCGCCGCGATGGAAGTATTGGCGCGCGGCCTCGAGCGGCTCGGGATCCTGGGTTCGGCCGCAGAAGCGCTGCGCGACGAGAACCTGTTCTACAAGCGATACTCACTGCACAACGTCAGCCACATGCTCGGTCTCGACGTGCACGACTGCGCCGCGGCGCGCGCCGAGACGTACAAGTTCGGCACGCTCGCGCCGGGGATGGTGCTGACCGTCGAGCCGGGACTCTACTTCCAGCTCGACGATCTCACCGTGCCGGCGCGCTACCGCGGGATCGGCGTTCGCATCGAGGACGACGTGCTGATCACGCAAACCGGCGTGGAGAACCTCTCCGCCGCGATCCCGCGCGAGCCGGACGCGGTGGAGGCGTGGGTCAGTTCTGCCCTTGAGGGCTTGCCGGTAGGCGGGCGTCGACCCAGTCGCTGACGATCGGGACGCTGACGTCCTCGCCCTGCCAGACTCTGACGGCGTACACGACGCTCGCCACGAGCCAGATCGGGAAGATAAACGTGAGCAGCGGCCAGAGGCTGAAGCCGAGGATCGGGATCTCGACGGCGGACGACAGCAAGGCCGAGAACCCGAACAGGCCGAGGTTGAAGCCGAGGGCCTGCCAGGCCTGGCGCTTCACGAAGTGCGACGTCTTGCCGTCGAGCAGCGCGATCAGCGCCAGCGGCCAGAGCGGAGGCACGTAGCTC
>CALEOJ010000148.1 GCA_937910425.1 uncultured candidate division WPS-2 bacterium | reverse complement strand
GATGATTGTCGTGATCCGGTACTGGGCGGCCGTGTGCAGCCGTTCGAGGACGCGCGGACGGTCGATCGGGCGGAATGCGCCGCCGACATCGGGACGTCCGTCAGGCGCCACGCTCCGGATCACTGCTCGCGCTCCCTATCTCCCCGCTTGGAGAGCCACCCCTCGTCCGACCCGCGAACGCGGCCGGTCTGGCCGTTTGGTTCGAGGAGTTCACCACAGTTCCGCCGTTCGGGCGTCTAGGCGCGCTGGCGCGCGATCAGCCGGAGATACCGGCGCGGCTCGAACGTGTTGTCGGCGTCGATGCGACGGAACGCTTCCTCGCGGATCTGCGTGCCCAGCTCCCGGCGCCGGCGCATCGCGCCGTCGAGCTCGCGAAAGGCGCGCTCGAAGTCGTCCCCGTCGAGCGTCGCGATCTGCTTCTTGAGGCGGTCGATGTCGCCGTGGATCCGTCCCTGCAGCTCGTGGCTCACCTCGCGCTCGGCCTGGTGGATGCGGGTCAGCAGCGCGTTCAGCTCCTCGACCGTCGGCAGGCCGAAGGCGGTGCGCGACGGTTCGTGCACCGGGGTCGCGGCGCGGACCGGCCGCGGTTTGTTGGTCGGCCGCGGCGCGTCGAAGTCGGGATAGAGACGGATGATCGACTTGATCCGCTGCGGTCCCTTCGGTGACTGTAACCCTTCGGCGATCCCCGCCATGATCAGTCGCGAGCGGAGCGCGGTATCGTTGATCACCCGCAGATACTGCGGGTCGATTCCAAGCGGCTTGCGGTTGGCTTCGACAAAATCTTCGTCACGCACCAAAGGAAGACTCATCGCCTTCTCCCAGAGATTGGCGCGTGCACTCCGGGGTCCATTCACGAGTAACCCTGTTACGTCACGGGTTACACGTCACCTCCCCAAGCGCGCGATGTCACCTACCCCGATGTCACCCTGAGCTTGTCGAAGGGTCAGCATCCTTGCTGCCCTCTTGGATCTCGGCGAGCGTGATCATCCGCTCCCCTGCGAGCATTCCGGTGTCGTCGGCCGCGAGCACGGCATCGTCGTACTCGTCGAGTTTGCCGCCGTCGGTCGGCTCTTCGGTCGTTGCATCGCTCGTATCGTCGCTCGTGTCGTCGAGCCCGTCGGTCGCGCGGTCGTCGTCCATGCTCGCCCAATACCCGCCAAGGCCCTTCGACAAGCTCAGGATGACCTTGACGCCGGAGGGCGCTCCGCATTCATCCGGAAACCCGGGCCCCATGCTCGAGCGTCTGAGCCGGTCCGCGCTTGCGGCCGGCCTCTTCTTGATCCTGGCCTCGCCGGCCGCCGCCGTCGCGCCGTTCAACTTCGATACGACGCCGGGCCGTCTGCCGAAAACGGTCGTCCCGACCGACTACCGTATCGCGCTGACGCCCGATGCGTCGGCGAAGACGCTGCGCGGCACCGAGAACGTCGCGCTCGACGTCCGGCGTCCGACCGCCCGGATCGTGTTCAACACGCACGACATCACGATCTCCGAGGCGCGCTTTGACGGCACCGCCGTCGCGAAGGTGACGACCGAGAACGACAAGCAGCTGACGACGCTGACGCTGGCGCGCCCGGCCGCGGTTGGACGACACCTGCTGACGCTGATGTACGCGGGCAAGATTGAGGATTCATCGGACGGTCTGTTCGCGCAGGACTACCGGAAAGCGGACGGCACGCTCGGCCGCATGCTCTCGACGCAGTTCGAGTCGACGGACGCGCGCCGCATGTTCCCGAGCTGGGACGAGCCGGCGTTCCGGGCGACCTTTCAGCTGACGGTGACGGTGCCGGCAGCGTGGAAGGTCGTCTCGAACACGCCGATCGCCGCATCGCAGGTCAGCGGAACGCTGCAAACCGTCGTCTTCGCGCGCACGCCGCGGATGCCCACGTATCTGGTCGAGTTCAGCGGCGGCGATCTGGCGTCGTTGTCGGGCGTCGGTTCCAACGGCGTGCGGCAGGCGGTGTGGGCGATACGCGGCGACGAGGCGAACGGCGCCTACACGCTCGCGAGCGCGGAGCAGATCCTCTCGTACTACGACGACTACTTCGGCGTGAAGTTTCCGCTCCCGAAGCTCGACCACATCGCGATCCCCGGCGGCTTCGGCGGAGCGATGGAAAACTGGGGCGCGATCACGTACAACGAGAGCATCATCATCCACCGCCCCAACGCGACGCTGCGACAAAAGCAGACCGGCTACAGCATCGTCGCGCACGAGATGGCGCATCAGTGGAACGGCGATCTGGTGACGATGGGGTGGTGGGACGATATCTGGCTCAACGAGAGCTTCGCGTCATGGATGGCCGCGAAGGCGACCGACAAGTTCAATCCGAGCTGGCACTGGTGGCAGGGCGAGGCCGGCTCGAAGGAGTCGGCGATGAATGCCGACGCGCGCGGGAACGTGCACGCGATCCAGCAGCACGTGGTCGACGAGCTGCAGGCCGACGCATCGTTCGATCCTGCGATCACCTACGACAAAGGCCAAGCGTTCCTGCGCATGCTCGAGGCGTACCTCGGCGAGACGACGTTCCGCGCCGGGATCCGCACGTACATGCGGGCTCACAAGTACTCCAACGCGACGACGGCCGACCTGTGGAACGCGCTGACCGCGGCGAGCAAGAAAGACGTCGGCGGGCTCGCGAAGGCCTGGACCGAGCAGCCCGGCTACCCGCTGATCACGGTCACAGCGACCTGCGATGCAACCGGCAAGCGGACCGTCGCGCTCGCGCAGAAGCGCTTCCTGATCGACGGGACGACCGTTGGCGCGAACCAGCTCTGGAACGTGCCCGTCGGGATCGCGAGCGGAACCGCGGCGCCGCGCTACGTGCTCTTCACGACGGCGCAACAGAGCGGGATCGCTGCCGGCCGCTGCAGCGAGCCGCTGCGCGCCAACGTGTCGGACATCGGATACTACCGGGTGGCGTACGACGACGCGACGTTCGAGACGAACCGCCGTGCATTCGCAACGATCCCCGACGACGACAAGATCGGGATGCTGTACGACCAGTGGGCGCTCGTGCGCGTCGGGCGCGCGCCGCTCGCGACGTTCATCGCGCTGGCGAACGCGATGGGTGACGATCGCAACGAGCCCGCCTGGGCGACGATCGTCGAGTCGCTCCAATCCCTCGAGCGCGATACGCGCGGGACGCCGCAGCACGACCCGATGGTGGCGTACGCGCGCACGCTGGTGACGCCGCTCGCGACGTCGCTCGGCTGGGATGAGAAGCCCGGCGAGTCGGTGCAAACCGGCGAGCTGCGGCGCACGCTGCTCGGCGCGCTCGGCGCATGGGGCGACCCGGCGACGGTGGCGGAGGCGCGCACGCGCTTCGACCGCTCGCTCAGCGACAGCAGCACGCTGACACCCGATCTGCGCCAAGTCGTCGTCGCGATCGTCGCCGCGAACGCGGACGCGACGACGTTCGACAAGCTGCACGCGCTCGCGCAGAACACCAAAGACTCGATCCTGGCCGGCCAGTACCGCGGCGCGCTGATGGTCGTGCACGATCCGAAGCTCGCGGAGCAGGCGCTGCAGATCGCCATCTCCGCCGAGGTTCCGCCGCAGCAGCGAAACCAGCGCGGCCGCTACGTCGGCGCGGTCGCCAACTGGCACCCGCAGCTCGCGTGGGCGTTCTTCAAGGCGCACTCCGACCAGCTGACCGCCGGGTTCTCCGTGTTCGAAAAGATGCTCGGCTTGTCGAACTCCGTGCCCGCCACCTACTGGGACGGTGCGAGCCCCGACGAGCTCGAGGCATGGCTCAAAGCCAACCTCCCCCCGAAGGCCGCCGAGTACATCGCGAAGGGGATGACGCGAGCGCGAACCGACGCAGCAATCCGCGCCCGCCTGAGCGACGCCGCCAGAACGTTCCTCGCCGCCACGGCGACGAAGACATAAGTCCCCCGCGCCCAGCTCGACCGCCACCAGACCCAATGTCACCCTGAGCTTGTCGAAGGGCGAACGATCGCGAAAAAAGGAGGAGGCACGCTCTGACGAGCGTGCCTCTTTGATTCCAGCCCCACGCGCCGCCACCGAGACGTCTGAGCATCCCCGTGCTCATCTCGAATTGCCACCAGACCTAATGTCACCCTGACCCTTCGACAGGCTCAGGGATGATGGCGAAGGTTGGCCCTTCGCGCCGTCGAACATACGTTCGGTACCGGTATGTCACGCCAACTCGCGCTCTTCGCCTCCGCCGCCAGCCCGACGCGACTGGTCGGGGACCGGGGCGACGTCACCTACGTCCCCGAGTTCCTCGATCGCGCGCTGGCCGACGCCCTCCTCCGCGAGCTGAGCGCCGACACGCGCTGGCGCGCCGACTCCAGGATCATGTACGGCAAGCGCGTCCTGGTGCCGCGCGAGACCGCCGGCCGCGGCGAGAAGATGCAGCAGCCGTGGACCCCGGCGCTCTCGCTCGTTCGGGAGATGGCGGAACGCCACACCGGCACGGCTTTCGACTATTGTTTCCTCAACCGCTATCGCGACGGCAACGATGCCGTCGCCTGGCACGGCGACCGCGACGGTTCGCGCGACGCGCGCCTCGTCGTCGCGTCGCTCTCGCTCGGCGCCACGCGCACGTTCCAGCTCCGCCCGAAAAAAGAGAGCGGCCTGCGCCATGACCCGATCAGCGTCGACGTCACCCACGGCGACATGATCGTGATGGCCGGCGACACCCAACTGCACTGGGAGCACCGCGTCCCCCGCGACCCGCGCATTACCGGAGAACGCCTCAACATAACCTTCCGCCAACACCGAGCCCGTGACGTCGAAGGGCCGTAGTCGAGACGCCGCGACAAAAAAGGAAGAGGCACGCTCTGCGAGCGCGCCTCTTTGATTTCAGCCCCAATTCCTTGTCACACTGAAGTCCCAAGCGTTCCCCGAGCTCACCTCGAATCGCACTCAGCCCGATGTCACCCTGAGCTTGTCGAAGGGCGAACGATCGCGCCAAAAAGGAAGAGCCGCGCTCTACCGAGCGCGCCTCTTGTTTCCAGCCCAAACCTCGTCACCCTGACGCCCCCGACGTCCCCCGATCCCACCTTGAATCACCGATCGGCCCGATGTCACCCTGAGCTTGTCGAAGGGCGAACGATCGCGACAAGCGTCGGATCGCGTCCCAGTCACCGCGCATGAGGGCCTCTTTCTTCGCCCGCGACCAACCCTTGAGCCGTTTCTCGACGAAGATCGCCTCTAGCGGCGTGTAGAAGACCTCCGAATACACGAGCGTCACGGGGCGCCGGCCGTACACGTAGGATTTTCGATCCACGCCGAGAGCATGCTGTGCGATGCGAATGTCGGCTTCCGACGTGACGCCGACGTAATACGTCCCGTCCCGGCAGCGGAGCATGTAGACCCAATAATCTTTCACACGATCCGTCTGCGTCGACCGCACCCTTCGACAAGCTCAGGGTGACATCAGATCTGGTGGCGATGCGGCGTGAGTTCGCCCTTCGACAGGCTCAGGGTGACATCGGGGGGAGTCGGTGAGTCGAGGTGAGCTCGGGGACGTTGGGCGCTGGGACGTCGATGGTCGAGACATAAAATCAAAGAGGCACGCTCGTCAGAGCGTGCCTCTTCCTTTTTGTCGCGATCGTTCGCCCGTCGAGGCGCGCAGCTACGCGGCGACCGTTTCCTTCGCGAACTGGGCTTCTTCGGTGGAGCCGGTGAGGGCGGTTGTTGAAGATGTGCCGCCGCTGACGACTTTGGCGACTTCGTCGAAGTAGCCGGTGCCGACTTCGCGCTGGTGGCGGGTTGCGGTGTAGCCGTCGGGCTCGCTCGCGAACTCGCGCTGCTGGAACTCGGCGTAGGCGGTCATGCCGCGCTGCGCGTAGTCGTGCGCGAGCTCGAACATCGAGTGGTTCAGCGCGTGCCAGCCGGCGAGCGTGATGAACTGGAAGCGGTAGCCGTACTCGAAGAGCTTCTGCCGGTACTGCGCGATCGTCGCGTCGTCGATCTTGAGCTTCCAGTTGAACGACGGCGAACAGTTGTAGGCCAGCATCTTGCCGGGGAACTGCGCGTGGATCCCTTTCGCGAACGCCTCGGCTTCCTCGAGCGAGGGATGCGAGGTCTCGCACCAGATCAGATCGCAGTACGGCGCGTAGGCGAGCCCGCGCGCGATCGCCTGATCGATGCCGGGCTTGACGCGGAAGAAGCCCTCGGGCGTGCGTTCGCCGGTGAGGAACGGTTTGTCGCGGTCGTCGACGTCGCTCAGGAGCAGGTTCGCCGCGTCGGCGTCAGTGCGCGCGATGAGCACCGTCGGCACGTCGCACACGTCGGTCGCGAGGCGCGCGGCGATCAGATTGCGGATCGCCTGCGAGGTCGGGATCAGCACCTTGCCGCCGAGATGGCCGCACTTTTTCTCGGATGCCAGCTGATCTTCGAGATGGATGCCGGCCGCGCCGGCGGCGATCATCGACTTGGCCAGCTCGAACACGTTCAGTGGTCCGCCGAACCCGGCTTCCATGTCGGCGACGATCGGCGCGAACCAGTCGCGCTCGCCGCTGCGCCCTTCGACGACGTCGATCTGATCGGCGCGTTGGAACGCGTTGTTGATGCGCTCGACGACCTTCGGTACGGAGTCGTACGGATACAGCGACTGATCGGGATAGATCTGGCCCGCGGTGTTCGCGTCGGCCGCGACCTGCCAGCCGGAGAGGTAGATCGCCTTGAGGCCGGCTTTTACCGCCTGCACGGCCTGACCGCCGGTCATGCAGCCGAGCGCCGCGACGGGCTCGTCTTCGGCGAGCAGCGCGCGCAGCGTTTGCGCGCCGCGCCGTGCCAACGTATGCTCGATGCGAACGCTGCCGCGCAGCCGCGCGACGTCCTCGTCGGAATACGGCCGCGTGGTCGGCGCGGCGGACGGCTTGCCGTTGGCGTGGCCGTTGGTCGAGATCGGGGACTCCGGCACGGTGAATCACTCTCCTTGATGAGGATGACAGGTTGCCGGAAGTATAGCCCGTGCGGCGGCACCGGGGCTCGCCGCCTGCGCGAGCGGGCGTCTTTCGAGCGTGAACGGCGGGACTTCGTTCCCGAACGGGCTCTACAAGCGGCTGAAGCTCACGGTCGCGCGTACGCGCGAGGTTAGGGACTCCCCCGGAGTCACTTGCTCCCCGCTGTCGAAGTTGAAACCCTTGCCGGACGCGAGAGCGCTAAGAATCGCGGCTCCGACCGCAGTGCGCGGTGGCATCGCGAAGAACAGCACCAGGTTGGTGTCGCTAGCCGTCACTCTGACACCGTTGACCGTCACGTCTCCGTATACGGGAAGGTGATACGCGGCCATGGCTTTGTCATCGCAGGCTTGATGCTTGGCGTCGGTCATAGCGGTGCCCAAACCACCACCATCCTCGATTTCAAAAAAGAGGTCGAAGGTGCCGGCCGTCCGGTCGACCCTGAGCGATATGCCGTCTTGGATGGCCATCTTCGCCGCAAACTTTCTGGCGACCGAGAAGTGGCAGTCCCCCTGGGTCCAGGTGTACGTTATGTCGGACTGCCCGCCGTGCAGCACGTCGACGCCCGGCGCGGTCTGAGCGATCGTGATCGCCCAGTCGCCGCAAACACCGGAGTGTCCCACCCTCATCGGCGCGACCCAGCTTGCCTTCCAGTCGGAGAGCGTCGTTGTCGATAGTACCCCGCTTCCCGTTGCTTCGCGGTGTACGGCCACGCGTACGTCGTAGCGGTAGATCGTCGGGTGGTCGCAGCCCGCGCCGGCCGACGAGGGCCCGGTGCCGGGTCCGCTCGCCCCGATCGGTCCGCTGCTCGCGGTGACGAAGACCATGCCGTTGACCACGCCGTCGAGAAGGTACGGGTACCGCCCCGGCCGCGCGAACGCAACCCGGCGCGCGCCTCCCCGCGCTAAACTGAAGGCGGGAAACGCACTGCGTTGGGTGACGATTGCGTGCTGCCGCGTGCCGCGGTTGGTCCACAGCACGCTGCCGCCGGCGGGGATCACCACGACACGGGGCGTGAGCGCGCCGTCGGCGACCGTGACCGATGGGCTCGATGCGGTCGCGCCGAGCAGGACGAGGAGCGCGGCGAAGCAGGTCAGGGCGCGGCCGAGGCTACGGATGGGCATGCGGGACTCCTTCGAGCACCGTCATGATAGCGGCGCAGCGTAGCCGAAATGTCCCCCGGCAGGCGACGAGGACGTTTCGGCTACGGCGCCGCGCTATGCTCGGCGGCGGAAGGGAGAACCGCCTTTGCAACCGTCGATACCGGCCCCCACGTCGACCGAGTCGTTCGCGGGAACGGTCCCGCAGAACGTAGGCGCTGAGTCCGTCATCGGGGCGCCGCCGATCGCGCCGATGAGCGATCGCGCGATCGCCGCGATCCTCGACGTCATCGTCATGTCGGCGCTCTTCCCCGTCGTCGGGATGTGGGCGGCCGTGAAGTGGGGCGGCGTCACGAGCAACGGGTTCCAGCTCGATGGAGCGCCCGGGCTCTTGGTCATCGTGACCGTCGGCGCGATCGCCTTCCTCTATCTCTGGCTCGGCGAGGGCCTCTTCGGCGCAACCCTGGGCAAGGCGGCGATGCGGCTGCGCGTCCGGAATATCGCCGGAACCTCGCCCGGGTTGCGGAGATCGCTGCTGCGCAATCTGTTTCGCGCGATCGACGGGATCGGCGTGTACCTCGTCGGACTGGTGTTCGCGCTGACCTCGCGGACGAGACAGCGGCTCGGCGATCGCGTCGCGGGCACCGTCGTCGTGCACGTCGAGGCAGGTCGCGCAAGCAGGCTGAGCGCCGCGATTGCGTGCGTCGCGCTCGTCGGAGCGTCGGTTCTCGGCGCGGTCGTGCTGCACGCCGGTGCGCCGATCTCGGCCGCGAGCGTCCCGCACGTGACGCGCGCGGAACTCGGCACCGACAACACCTCCGACTTCGGCATCATCGGCCGCTCCGACGCCTTTGCGACCACGCAACGCAGCATCGTCTGCGTGTGGCAGGTCGAAGGCGTCGCTTCCGGCGTGCCGATCCGCTCGGTGTGGATCGCCGAAGACGTCGGAAGTGCCGCTCCCCAGAACACGAAGATCGCGGAAAAGTCGCTCGCCGGCTCCAGCGTTGGAGAGTTTTCGTTGACGTCTTCCTCTGCTGAATGGCCCGCCGGCAAGTATCGCGTCGACATCTACATCGGGGAGACGCTCGCAAGATCGCTACCGTACACGGTCACAAAAAGCTGAAGAAGCACGGAGAGAAACGATGATGTCGAAAAGCACCGCCGCCGTTCAAGTCGCCGCGTTCGCGCTGCTCGCCGTAGCGATCGGCGGCTGCACTCAGCGCCAGCAGAGCAGCGCGCAAAGCACGCCGGCGCCTGTCTCACAACCGGCCGCGGTGCAGCCCACGGTTGCCGCCGGGCAAGCCACGGCCGCCGCAGCGCAGCCGGCCGCTTCGGCGGCGGCCGACGCAACCGCGCAGCCCCAGAGCGCGACGCCCGTTGCTGCGGCACTCGCGAACGCGTCCCTCGGAAGCAGTGACGGCGATCAACCGGGGACGAAGTTCGTGATCGACTCGCTCCTGCGCGGTTCAGACACGCTCACGCTCAAGTTCACGTTGGTCAACGACTCGGCTAAGGAGTTGTCGAGCACCAGGTTTAACGGGAGCGGTTACGTCGGTTATCGGAGTATGTCGGGCGTTCATCTGATCGACACGGTGTCGAAGAAGAAGTACTTCCCCATCGCGGACACCGACGGCAATTGCGTCTGCAGTAACAACGTCGACGACATCGCGTCGAACTCGCAGGTTGCACTCTGGGTGAAGTTCCCCGCACCGCCGGCGAGCGTCAAGAAGATCACCGTCGAGGTCCCGCATTTCATCCCGCTCGACGACGTTCCGATCGCGCAATGATTCGCCGCGTCGGAGCGTTGGCGGTGATGCTCGTGCTCGCGGCCGCTGCGCTTCCGCAACGCTCCGCGGCGGACCCGGCCTACAAGACGAGAGTTCTCGATCTCGTCTATCACGTCGAGGACATGTCCGCCAATGTCCAGAGCATGTCCGGCAATGTCCAGAATATGCCCGCCAAGATCCAGACCATGGTCGGCAAGAGCAAGAACATCGCCGTCAAAGAGTCGCGCACCGAGGTTCGGATCGATCTCGCGGCCGACGTGCTGTTCGACTTCGACAGCGCGCAGATTCAAGCAAAGGCGCGCCCGGCGCTCGCCCGGATCGCGAAGTTCATCGGCGACAGCGCCAAGGGCCGAGTGCGGATCCTCGGCTACACCGACGGCAAAGGATCGGCCGCGTACAATCAAGGCCTTTCAGAGCGGCGCGCACAGTCGGTCGAGCACTGGTTCGTCGAAAAGGACGGACTGCGCCAGGTCGATTTCGCAACGCAGGGTTTTGGCGCGCGCAATCCGGTCGCCGCCAACACCAAACCCGACGGCTCCGACAACCCGCAAGGCCGCCAGAAGAACCGCCGGGTCGAGATCGTCATTCACAAATAGCCGGAAAACCCGAGGGGGCGTTTCCGCTACGGCACCTCGCTATGATCGGACCATGAATTACGCTCGGAGGTTCACCCGATGAGTTTCGACGTCACGCCGCTCGTCAAGCTTTTCCTGAGCTCAACCACGTTGTAATCGAAGGATGAACCTCATCCTCGGCGCGATCTCGCTGCACCACGCTCTGCCGCATGCTTTTTCGCTCCTGGCGTGGTTGAATGACGTCGGCCATAACGTCTCACCTTTGGCAGCGGCCGGGGCGGCGGGAGCCGGCGCGGCGGGCGCCGCTGCGGGAGGCGACGGTAGCGGGGGAGACCCTTACTGGAATAGGGTGACGAAAGACGGCATCCCGTATCACTACGGCGGCAGTCCCGCTCCGGGGCAGCCTCCTCTAGAGCCGTCGTCTCCACGGTGGTGGTCGCCGCGCCCCGGTTATTCTCTTGGATATGACCACGGCGAGCCGGACAGTGACGGAAAGGTTACTGCCGTCGGTCGGCCCGCCGACGCACAGGCCGTTCATACCGAGGAATCTGCAATGAAGAATCAGGATTCCCAATGACGCAGCGCTGGGGCACCCTGGCATGGCACGGCAAACGCATCTCCGCACGGCAACTGGTTTTCTGGACGGGGGCCGGCTTCTGGGTACTGCTACTGCTCTGGAGTACCGGGCCGGCCGGGATCCGCGCCCTCCGCAACGAGCTCGTCTTTCTCGCCGGGCTGATCGTCCTGAGCAGCGCCACGCGCAGCGTCAACATCCGCGAGGTGGCGTCGCTGTTTTTCCTCGGCGGCTTCACGATGGGACTCGCGTACTTGCTCAGTCCCGTCTTACCGAGCTACCCGCTGCGCGACTTCGTCGCTCCGCCGATCGAAGAATTCCTCAAGATCGCACCGGTGCTCTACGTGCTGTGGCGATGGCGGACAACCAGGACGTGGACGCTCGGCGTAACCGATGTGCTCTTGATGGCAGCGGCCTCAGGCGCAGGATTCAGCCTCGTGGAGGATGCCTTTATCCGAGGTTCTCCCGGCGTGAGCTGGCTGCCGACGACCGTCCTCCACGGCAACAATCTCGATGCCGGTCACGCAATCTGGACCGCCGTCGCCGGCGCGACGATCGGGTTCGCGCTCTTCTTCCGAGAGAAAAAGGTCCCGGCACTCGCCTTGGGCGCATCCGGATTCGTGGTCGCCGTGTTCGATCACATCCAACACAACTACGGAGTCGACAGCCATGGGACGTTCGAGCGAAGCATGCAGTTCGTTGCCGGAAACGGGTGGGCTTTCATCGACGTCTTCGTCGTGCTCGTGGTCGCCGCCGTACTCTTCGATCTCTATGTCACCCTTGGCACGCTCCCGAGAGTTCCCGAATTGAAGCTGCCGCCGTTCGGCGGAAACCTCGAGAACCTGAAAGCGCAGTGGGCGTTTCTGGTCGGCCGGCGTGCTCTCGCGTACCTGCTCTTTCGGTACCGGCGCGCGTCCGGTCCGGCACGTGCCAAGCTCGCGCGCCTGGCGGCGATGCTCGACCAATCGCTCGTCTACCATCGCTCGCGTGCCGGATGAGTACGGTCAGGGGTTGACGTCGAGTTCGAGCAGGCTGGCCGACTCCAACCGGGCACGGATGAAGTCGCTCAACTCGCCGAGCTCGGCGAAATACCAGCGCGTGCCGGTCGCGACGTGCGTGACCGACCCGCGCCAGGCGCCGGACCCGGGATCCGAGCGCTCGTACCACGTCCGTACGACGAAGACTTGATCGGGAATATCCATCGTCGCAGAGATCGTACCTGAACGCCGTAGCGGGAGCGTCCTCAGGGCCACTCGCCCGTCGACTTCGCCCGCAGGAGTTCACGGTACCAGCGCAGCTGAGCGTAGCTCTCGCGATACTCGGCGACGTCGAGCGCGGCGCAGCGAGCGGCTTGCGATTCCGCGGCACGTTCGAGCAGGTCCGACGCTGCCTCCCGATCGCCGACCGCGTGCAGCGCTTGCGCGGTTCGCCAGAGGGTTTCGCCCGGGTCCTCGAACAGTTCCGGCCGCGCGCGCTGCTCCGCGCTCAGCTCCGCGGCGAACGCGCGCGCCCGTTCGAACTCGCCGCGCCGCGCGTGGATCAGCGCCAGGCGGCTCAGGTTCTCGACCAGCGCGAGGCGCTGTCCGACGCGCCGGTTGATCGCGGCCGCCTCCTCGACGTTCGCTAGCGCCGCGTCGAGGTCGCCGAGCTCGAGCTCGGCGGCGCCCAGGTCGCCGAGCACCAGCGCGGCCCGCGACTCGCTTCCGAGACGGCGTGCGAGCTCCAGTGCGCGCAGCTCGTACGCCTTCGCGGCTGCGAAGTCACAATCGACGAAGGCCGCGACCCCGAGGTTGCTCTCGGCATAGTAGAGCCAATGCGGGTCGGCGTCGGCCGCGGCGGCGGCGTGAAGGCGCAGCAGGCGTTCGCGCCCGCGATCGACGCACCCGAAGAAAACGTCGAGCGACCCCCAGTTATTGTTGATGGATCGAGACCCGTGGCGATCGCCGATCGACTCGTAGATCGCGAGCGCCTTGGCGTACCCGTCGATCGCCTCGCGAATCGCAAACATCCGATTCGCTGCCGTGGCGAGGCGTTCGTACGCGCGCGCCTCACCGAGCCGGTTGCCGCTCGCCCGCGAGAGCGCGAGCAACTCGCCGGCCGAGGCGTACGCGGCGGGGAAGTCCTGCTTCGCGACCGCTTCCATCATCGTCGATTGCACGAAACGCGCCGCCGCGTACGGATCGTCCATGTTGCGCGTGAGCTCGCGCGCCCGTTCCACGTCGCCGCGACTATCGTCGAAGCGATCCTGTCGACTGCGTGCGTCGATCGCGATGAGCAGGGTGTCGAGCTCGCCGCGTGCGTCGCCGCAGGAGCGGTACAGCTCGGCCGCCTGCGCGCAGGCGCTCAGCGCAGCGGCATAATCGAAGCGGTCGAACGCCAGCTGAGCCCGGGCTTTGAGCAGGGCGGCGCGCCACGCGCCTTCCTCGGGCTCGATCTCCGATGCCAGGGCTTCGATCGCCCGTACCGCCAACGCGTCGTCGGTGACGACGTGCGCGAGGTCGATCGCGCGACGCAAACCCTCGCGCAGTACGTCACGATCGCCCGACGACCGTCCCAGCTCGACCATGGTCTCAACGTCGGAGCGCTGCTGCGTGCGGTCGCCCAGCCGGTCGCTCGCCTCTGCCCGAGACGACAGCAGCGAAGCGCGCAACGGCACGTCGAGCGCCGCCTGCTCGATCGCCAGGCCGCGCGTCGCGTGCGCGACCGCCTCGTCGTTCGAGTATGCC
>CALEOJ010000147.1 GCA_937910425.1 uncultured candidate division WPS-2 bacterium | reverse complement strand
AGCACGCGCGCAACCGCTTCGCGCGCGCCGTCGAGGGCAGCGCGCGCCTCGCGCCCCTCGGCATGCAGCGAGCTCGGGTTGTAGCCCCCGCCCAGCAACGGCAGCATCACCGCGACCACCTCCGGCCGAGCCGGCGTCGTCGCCGCATGATCGAGATAGATCCGGGTCATGTGCTCAGCTGAACCCCGATTGCTGCGTGCCGGGTTCGGTACCGTGCGTTCACGTTGTCGCGACTATCACGGCAGTCATGAGCGCGAAAATGCGGACGCCACGCGTTCAGTGAACGCGATGACGTGCTCGGCAGCGAGCCCGAAGTGCGGGCGCGACAAGACGTCGGCGAGCTCGCGCAGCATCGGCTCTGACGTCACGAGCTCGAAGCTCGCGCCGGACAGAGCACGTTCTACCAGCAGACGGGATTGCGACGCCGGTGTCGATCAAGGCCTTCATCACGGGTCTCCGAGGCCGACGCGAGCGCCTGGGCGGTCTAGCGTTCGTCCATGACGGCCGTGACGAGGTCCTCGATCTCTTCAGGTGCCCGCTTTGGTCCCCTTGCCGGCGTAGCGGCGCAGAAACTCCTGAAGGTCCGCACGGAGCGTAGCGCGATCGGGCTTTCCATGCATCCGCTCGCGGATGACCCGGTCGATACCTTCGCGGACGAGATCGGAGACCGAGACGCGCTCCGTCGTGGAGACGAGCTTGAGCGCCGCGAGACGCTCGTCGTCGACGTAAAAGTTGGTGCGTTTCACGATCGGTCTCCGTAGTCGGGCCCCGCGCTTCTAAGTCGCGGCCAGAGTCCTATCCCGAATATACATCATAGTGATGTATATTATCAACACCTACTCATCGTCGCCGAACGGATCGCTATCGGCCGCTTGCGCGCTGCTGCGGCGTGCGTCGATCCAGGCGCGGAGCCGCGCTTCATCGCCCTGTTTGGTCGGTTGGAAGTAGGCGCGGTCGCCGAGCGCTTCGGGGAGGTTCGACTGCAGCGCGACGGCCGGCGGGAGATCGCCTTCGGCGTCCATGTCGGCATAGTCGGTGTGTGCGTAGCGGTAGCCCTCGCCGTAGCCCAGGTTGCGCATCAGCTTCGTCGGCGCGTTGCGCAGGTGGAGCGGGATCGGATCGTTGCGCGTCGACTGCACGTCGTCGAGCGCGGCGGAGTAGGCGCGTCCGACCGTGTTCGACTTCGGCGCCGTCGCGAGGTACAGCACGGCGTGCGCGAGCGGATAGAATCCTTCGGGCATCCCGACGAAGTGGACGGCCTGTTGCGCCGCCATCGCCATCGGCAGCGCGTGTTTGTCGGCGAGGCCGACGTCCTCGCTGGCGAGGATCACCAGCCGCCGCGCGATGAACAGCGGATCCTCGCCGGCGTCGATCATGCGCGCGAGCCAGTAGACCGCGGCATCCGGATCGCTACCGCGGATCGTCTTGATGAACGCGCTTATCGTGTCGTAGTGCGAATCGCCCGACTTGTCGTAGCCGGTCGCGCGGCGCTGGAGCGCGTCGGCGATCGTCTGCACGTCGACGACGCGGCTGCCGTCCTCGCGCTTCGGCGCGGCCGACGCCGCGAACTCGAGCGTGCTCAGCGCCGAGCGCGCGTCGCCGTTCGCGAGGTTGACGAGCGCTTCGAGCGCGTCCGGCAGCAGCTCGATCTGCTGCGTGCCGAGCCCGCGCTCGGGATCGCTCAGCGCGCGCTCGACCAGCACGCGCACGTCGTCGTCGCCGAGCGCCTTCAGGACGAACACGCGCGAGCGCGAGAGCAGCGCCGAGTTGACTTCGAACGACGGGTTCTCGGTCGTCGCGCCGATCAGCGTGACCGTGCCGTCCTCGACGTACGGCAGCACCGCGTCC
This sequence comes from uncultured candidate division WPS-2 bacterium, assembly GCA_937910425.1. Lineage (GTDB taxonomy): Bacteria > Vulcanimicrobiota > Vulcanimicrobiia > Vulcanimicrobiales > Vulcanimicrobiaceae > Vulcanimicrobium. Next base: position 1,013 of record CALEOJ010000147.1, on the reverse strand, counting down.
TGCTGCGCCTTGTTGAAGCGGTGGATCTCGTCGATGAACATGACCGTCCGGCGTCCCGCTGCACGCAGCTTGCGCGCGTCGGCGACGACGCGGCGCAGGTCGGCGACGCCGGCGCTGACCGCGGAGAGCGCGGCGAAGTGCGCGCCGGTCTGATTCGCGATGATCCGCGCAAGCGTCGTCTTCCCGGTCCCCGGCGGACCCCACAGGATCATCGAGGGGACTTGGTCGGACTCGATCGCGCGCCGCAGCGCGCGCCCCGGGCCGACGATCTGCTCCTGTCCGACGAACTCGTCGAGCGTGCGCGGACGCATCCGCGCGGCGAGCGGCTCGCGAACGCTCCTGCCGCCGCCCTCTCCGCCGTTGTCGAACAGCCCGATCAAATCGGTAACGGCAGCCGGCGCTTTTTCGGCTTCGGCGACGGCGAAGCCGATCCGGGCGCGGGCGTCGGGACCGGCTGCTTGATGATGATCGGCTTGCCGTCGGAGAGCACGTGCTTCGTGTTGAGGTTGTAGTCCATCTCGTCGGCACGCAGCGAGGAGTCACCCTCCGAGGTCTTTACGTGCCCTTGCAGGTGCAGCATCCCGGTGCTGCGGTTCAGCACGCCGCGGTCGGCGTCTGCTTTGCGCGCGCCTTGCTCGAAGTGGACATGACCGATCGCGTTGTAGACCTTCGCCTTCGCGTCGACGTCGAGGCGGTCGCAGGTCAGCGTCGACGGTCCGCCCTTGGCGTACTCGTCGTTTGAATCGGCCTCCGGCGCGTTCCCGTTGTCGTGGATCACGACGTTGCCGATGAGCGTGATCGTACTGCGCTTGTCGTTGCCTTCGGCCTGGTCCGCGGTGCCGTCGCTCCCCGGGCGCGAGAACGCGACTTTGTGCGGCATCGTGAAATCGCCGTTCGCTTTGTGGCTGATCTCGTCGGTTTCGATCTTGTAGTACGGCGTCTCGAGCGAGGGCAGCGACTTCTTCGGCGCGGAGGACGGCGCCACGCTCGGCGACGGCGGCGCGGCGGGCGAC
>CALEOJ010000146.1 GCA_937910425.1 uncultured candidate division WPS-2 bacterium | reverse complement strand
CCTCGCTCCCGCCGAGCACGATGATCGCCGGGTGGCGCGCGCCGTCCGCGGGGGCGATGAAGGTGCCGACCAGCGATCCTTGCGCGACGTGCACCTCGGTGAGCTGTTGTGCCCGCGACGGTGCCGCCCAGGCGAGTGCCGTCACCACGAGTGCGGCTCCGCAGACGAGCCGCCAGACGATCCTGCGAACGAGATTGTTCATGCCCCATGGTCGCGCGCGCACCGCCCCGGGCGCCATTGGCGCCGATCATCGGGCCCCAATGACGTTCGTCACCGCTCGCGCATCGGGCAGCCGTGCCCTTTTGGGGGCAGAACCCTGCTATTCTGTTCGCATGATTCGTCGATGGCTCTGCGTCGTGGCGCTGGTCGCCGTTACCCAGGCTCTTGGAGCCGCCCCCCGCGCCGGAACGAGTGCGGCCGTACGACCGTTCTCGGCGCTCAGCGCCGACGAGCGGGTTCGGCTGCCTGACAGCACGCAGGTCGTCGTCGGGAAGCGCACGGCGACGCTCGGCGTTTTGCGCGCGGAGCACGTCCGGCGCCAGGGCCGCATCACGGCCGCGACCGCGGCCGCCACGCTTGCCGTGAACGCGTTGGCGTCGAAGGCGATTCGGAACTCCGTCGTCGGCTCGATCGGTATCGGCAACACGACCGGCACGCTCGTCGTCGAGCCGGCCGCCGCCTACTCGGGCGACGGGTACGGGCCGTACTCCAACGACGTGCGTACGTTCTGCAAGGCGGCGCACGCGACGCTGTGCCTCTACTATCCCGCGCAGACGACGTTCTGGCTCAATCAGGGAACGCACGATTCCGAGGACAACGATCCGTTCATGACGGACGCGGGCATCTGCACCTCCGAAGGCGGGCTGATGATCGGCGGCAACTGCGACTACATCTATCCGGCGCAGCACATCTCGCAGTTCAATCCGGGGCCTGGGGCGCCGTTCACGTACAAAGCAGATTGCGACCCGAATTACTGGACGCTGAGCGTCGATCCGCACGGCGCGATCGTCGCCAAGCCCGGTCCGAAGCCGCTCTCGAGCTGGAATTGGTCGACCGGCGCGAGCCCGGTATCGTGCGTGGTGAGCGCCTACCTTCAGCCGTAGCGCCGAAAGATCGGCGCTACGGCGGCAGGAGCATGCCGGTCCGATCACCGACCGCTCCCGAGTGCTGATCGTGCTCAAGTACGGCGGGAACGCGATGGCGGCTCCCGGGAGCGAGGATCCGACCCTCGACGAGGTCGCGACCTTGGCCGCGCGCGGCGAACGGATTGTGCTCGTCCACGGCGGAGGACCGCAGATCGATGCCGAGCTCGAGGCGAAGAAGATCGACGAGGTCCGGATCCAGGGCTTGCGGGTGACCGGGCGCGCGACCCGCGAGGTCGTCGAGTACGTGCTCTGCGGAACGGTGAACAAGGCGCTGGTCCGCGCGCTGGCGGCGCGCGGGAGCCGAGCCGTCGGGATCTCGGGACAGGACGGGAACCTGCTGGGCGCGCGGCGAGCCGGCACGCTCGGTGGGGTCGATCTCGGCTACGTCGGCGAGATCACCGGGGTCGACCCCACCGCAGCCCGGGCCCTGCTCGACGCCGGCTTCGTGGTGGTCGTCGCGCCGCTGGCGCTCGACGCGAGCGGCGGGGCGCTGAACTGCAACGCCGATACCGCCGCGGGGGCGATCGCGGGGGCGCTGGCCGCGGACGCGTACGTCGTCATCACCAACATCGCGGGCGTGCGGCGCGACCTGGACGACCCCGGCTCGCTGATCGAGCGGCTCACCGTCGCCGAGGCCGAGGCGCTCATCGCCGACGGGACGCTCACGGACGGGATGATCCCGAAGATGCGGGCCGCGATCGCCGCGGTCCAGGCCGGCGCCAAGCGCGCCGTCGTAGCAGGCGCGGGCTTCGGCGCGATAGACGCCGCGTTGTGCGGGCTTGGTACGGAACTGGTCTCTTAATGGATTCCCTAGGACTTTTGGGCGATAGTCTGCTACGCTAACCGGGCCCGCGCGCGGTCTTTTGACGCGCGGCTTTCAGCGTCGATTCTTGCGAGGTCCAGGTGCAGCGTCCGCACGTCGTTTCGTTCAACGGCGAGCTTGATATTTGGAAGGAAAGTGAGGTCGAAGCCCGACTGTCCGTCCTGGACGGTAGCGCCCCGATCGTCATCGACCTGTCGGACGTGCGTTACCTCGACAGCGCCTTCTTGAGCGCATTGGTGCGGCTGCGGCGGCGCTTGCCGAACAGCGCGATCACGCTCGTCGTCGAGGCCCCTTCGGTGCGGCGCATCTTCGAGCTCACCGAGATGCACCGGCTGTTCACGATCGAGGCCCCGCCGCCCAAAGTTGGGGAGTGACTCCGCAGCCCTTTTGTGTGTAGGCTCTGCGCGGGTCGGTACATCCGTCCCGATCACCGCGCAGACCGGTACCCGCTACCGGCCTAGCATTCTATTGAACGAAGGCAGGTTTCTACGTGCATTTGATGATCATTGCGCTCGCGGCGCTCATCAGTCTCGGACTCGCGAACGCGCCGCGGCACGCCCCGCCGCCGCCGCCGGTCGGCATGGACGTCCAACCGGCGGGCGGGCCGTCGTAACGGATATCTAGCTCACTCGGCGAACATCGCCGCGTAGGACTGCCGGTTCGTCTTCGGACGTCCTCGGCGGACTGGGTGTGGGACGTGATTGCGCAACAAGTTCGACGACCGCGGCCGGTCGGCCGCGCGACATTCTCGGAAGCGATGCGAGCGTGGTTCGCCGGCGACTTCGAAGGTTGCCTCGCGATCTGCGATCGTGTGCGACCGACCGACGTCGACATGCTCTCGCAAACGGCGCTGCTGCGCGCGCGGGCATTGTTGAGACTCGGCCGCCCGCGAGAGGCGGTCACCGTGGTGAGCGGCGTCTTCGTTGCGCACGGTACGCTCGATGCGTCGCTCACCGCGCAAATGCTCCTCGGCCAGGGATACGTCCGGCTCGGCGAGCACGAGCGCGGCTTGTCGATCCTCGAGCACGCGGAGCGTGAAGCCGGCGGCGCGCATCCGACGATACGTTCCGAGCTCGCACTGAGCGTTGCGCTGGGGTACTACGGTCTACGGCGGCTCGACCACGCCGACGCGGCGCTCGACCGCGTCGCGCCCGGCTCGGATATCGTCCACGCGCGCGCGTTCGAATACCGGGGGTGGGTGGCGGTCGCGCGCGCCGACTACGCGCGTGCGAGCGAGCAGTTCGTACGCGCGCTGCGCCGTTTGGACGAGTGCCGCCGGTACGACCGATTCCTCGAAGCGACCGCGATCCAAGGCCTCGCGATGTTCGCGGCCGAGCGCCTCGACCGGCCGGCGTGGCTTTTCGCCGAGTCGCGTGCCGAACGGCTCGATTGGAGCGCGGCGGGGCTGGCGGACCCGCGCCACATCATCGCCATCTCGCTCTCGATGCTGCACGAAACCGACGGCCGAACGCACGACGCGCTGCAGTGGACGCGGGTCGCGGAGGAGGCGGCGCTGACGGCGGGGCGCGCGCTGCTCGCGACCGCGTCGAGGCTC
>CALEOJ010000145.1 GCA_937910425.1 uncultured candidate division WPS-2 bacterium | reverse complement strand
GCCTCGAGGCCGGCGCCGTTCCCGCCGACACCGCGCTCGGCGCCGTCGTGGCGCACCTGCAGAACGCCGAGTCGCCGGACTTCCAGCCCGCCAACGTCACCTGGACGTTTTTCTCGCCGCTCGACCGGCTGATTCGCGACAAGCGCGCGCGCCGCGCGGAGCTGGCCGAGCGAGCGCTCGCGAAGGTCGACGCCTTCGCCGCGGCCGTGCAACCTGCGAGGGTCTTGGCAGGTACCTAGGCACCATGCACATACGGTCGACGACGATCTGCGCCGTCCGCAGGGACGGGAAGATCGCCATGGCGGGCGACGGTCAGGTGACGGTCGACAAGACCGTCATGAAGCACGGCGCGCGCAAAGTGCGCGCGATCGCCGGCGGTAAGGTGCTCGCCGGGTTCGCCGGCAGCGCCGCCGACGGAATCACGCTGCTCGAGAAGTTCGAGGGCAAGATGAGTGCCTACAAGGACAACGTCTTGCGCGCCGCCGTCGAGCTCGCCAAGGACTGGCGCCAAGACCGCGCGCTGCGCAGGCTCGAAGCGCTGCTGATCGTCGGGACCGCGGAGCATCTGTTCGTGCTGAGCGGGACCGGCGACGTGATCGAGCCGGACGAAGGCGTCGCGGCGATCGGCAGCGGCGGACCGTACGCTCAGGCCGCCGCGATGGCGCTGCTCGGCCACTCCTCGCTCGACGCGACGGAGATCGCGCGTGAGGCGCTGCGTATCGCCGGCCGCATCGACATCTACACCAACGACGACGTTCAGGTACTCACCCTCCCGTGACCAAGGCCGCACAAGACTTTACTCCGCGCGAGATCGTCGCGGAGCTCGACCGGTACATCGTCGGACAGGGCGACGCGAAGCGCGCCGTCGCCGTCGCGATGCGCAACCGCTACCGCCGGGAGCGCCTGCCCGAAAACGTCCGCAAAGAGGTCGCGCCGAAAAACATCCTGATGATCGGGCCGACCGGCGTCGGCAAGACCGAGATCGCGCGCCGGCTGGCGACCCTTGCCGGCGCGCCGTTCATCAAGGTCGAGGCGACCAAGTACACCGAGGTCGGCTACGTCGGACGCGACGTCGAGTCGATGGTGCGCGATCTGGCTGAGGCCGCCGTCCGGATGGTCTCGGACGAGCGCCGGGCCGAAGTGCGCGAAGCGGCGGAGCAGGGCGCCGTCGAGCGGATCGTCGACATCCTGCACCCCGAGACGCGCGTGCCGCAGGCGCAGCAGGCGAACCCGTTCGCCGCATCGCTCGGCTCGATCTTCGGCAACGCGTTCGCGAACCAGCCGCAGCAGGCTGCGACGCAGACCGCCACGCGCACGCTGCCGGACGAAGAAGCGGTCCGCGTCCGCGCGAGCGCCAAGGCCGACGTCGAGCGCGGTTTCTTCGACGTGCGGGTGATCGAGATCGAGGTCGAGGAGGCACAGCAGTTGCCGATCGGGCTGATCGGCGGCGGCGAGCCGGGCGGGATGGGCGGCGACATGAGCGAGATGCTCGGCGGCCTGTTGCCGAAGAAACGCGTCCAGAAGAAGGTCACGGTCGCCGAAGCGCGCCGCATCTTCGTGCAGCACGAAGCCGACAAGCTGATCGACATGGAGGCGGTCAAGCGCGAGGCGCTGCGCCGCGCCGGAGAACACGGGATCATCTTCATCGACGAGATCGATAAAGTCGCCGGCCGCGAAGGTTCGCGTGGTCCGGACGTCTCGCGCGAGGGCGTGCAGCGCGACATCCTGCCGATCGTCGAGGGGAGCACGGTGCAGACGAAGCATGGTCCGCTCTCGACCGACCACGTGCTGTTCATCGCCGCCGGGGCGTTCCACGTCTCGAAACCGTCGGACCTGATCCCTGAGCTGCAGGGCCGCTTCCCGGTCCGCGTCGAGCTCGATTCGCTGACGGCGGCGGACTTCGAGATCATCCTGACGCAGCCCGAGAACGCGCTGATCGGTCAGTACAAGGCGCTGCTCGGCGCCGACGGCGTCGACCTCGACGTGACCGCGGACGCGATCGCGGAGATCGCGCAGATCGCGATGCGGGTGAACGAGCAGACGGAGAACATCGGCGCGCGGCGGCTGCACACGGTCCTCGAGCGGGTGCTCGACGAGATCGCGTTCCGCGCCCCCGAAGAAGGCGGCAAGATCGTGATCGACGCGGCCTACGTCTCCGCCCGGCTCGAGTCGATCGCCGGCAACTCCGACTTATCGAGCTACATCTTGTAGCTCTGCAGCGACGTCGCGATCAGGTAGATCGCACCGATCGCGTTGTTGAGCGCGTGCACGGTGATCGGCACCCAGAGGTTCCCGGTTGCGGCGTACGCGAGGGCGTTGACGAAGCCCAGCGCGGCCAGCAGCGGGAAGAGCACGAGGTCGCCGTGGACGCCGCCGAACAGCAGCGCCGTGATCAGCGCGCTCGCGAGCACGCCCAGGCGCGGTGCGAGCGCGCCGAAGAGCAGGCCGCGAAAGACGATCTCTTCGACGACCGGAGCGAGGAGGACCATCGTGGCGGTGGCGAGGCCGATCCCGACGATCGTCATCGCCGGCACGTTGGTGACGACGTCGAAATGCTCGAAGCCGCTCTGCACGTGGCTCGTCTGATGCGTCAGGGTCAGTTGCACGCCGGTCCCGATGCGGGCGAGGAAGAGCGCGGCGAGACCGATCAGGATCACGCGGAGATCGCGGTACGTGAACGGCCGGAAAGGGCGAAGCCCGGTCGCGCGCAGGCGCGACCATGCGAACCATCCGGTGAGCGCATACGCGATCGTCTCGCTCACGGCGACCACCGGGTGCCCGGAGTTGAGCGACGGCATGTTTCCCGTCGCGAGGATGACCGCGATGAGGATCACGATCATCGCCACGAACAAGGCGACCGTCACGATCGCTACCGCGGCGATGCTCGAAAGGAGCCCGTTCCAGAACGGCACCGCGATGCGATCCCGCCCGTCGGCGCGCGTGAAGATGCGCGGCAGCATTGCCGTAGGTGCGGAGAGGGGCGGCGTGTTCAGCGGGTTGCCGCCAGATCGCGTCCCGTGCAGTGCGCCACGGCGGCGACGCGCTGCGAGCGCATCCGCTCGGGCGCGAGGATCTCGAGCGCGACCCAAGGCGCGCGGCCGTGCGGCGTCCAGCGGTCGGCGACCGACTGTGCGACGGCGCCGTCACCGCTGAAGGCGAGCCGTCCGGTCGCCGACGCCGTGCCGTCGCTACGGACGAAACGGTACGACACAACGCGCGGCGACCGAGCGTCGTAAGCGACGATCGTCGCGCGGCTGAGGACCGCGCAGGAGCCCGCCAGCGGACGTGCATCGAGGGTCACGGCGAGGGTGCCGGAGCCGAGAGCATCGGGCCCGGTGGCCAGCATCGCGAGGAGGGCGCCCGCCAGAACGCGCATCGTAGGATCATCCTACCACTCGGCCCATTACCGGGCGCTTACGCCAGGAGGGTTCCCCCCGATGAAATCATCCGTCTCGCGCGGTCTCGCGCTCAAGCGCCTCGCCGCTCTCCCGTTCGCCGCGCTCGCCGTCGGCGCGACGTTGTCCCCGGCGCAAGCCGTCACCGACAACAAAAAGCAGTTCAAGTATCAGGACAAGCCCGGACCCAAGGGCGTCAAGTGCGTGGGCTGCCGGTTCTTCGTGAAGCCGAACGGGTGCACGATCGTTCACGGCAAGATCAGCCCGAACGGCTGGTGCATCGCCTACGCGCCCAAGTAGCCCCTCGACAGCACTTTCCCGCCGGCGGGCGGAACTCCGATGGTTCGCCCGCCGGTTATACTGGAAGCACCGCTTATGGCGTACATCCGCGAGATTATCACCGACGGCCACCCCACGCTGCGCAAGGTCGCGAAGAAGGTCGATCCGGCCGACATCGCCGACCCGATGTTCCAGCAGCTCCTCGACGACATGTTCGAGACGATGTACGACGCGCCGGGGATCGGGCTGGCCGCGCCGCAGATCGGGGTCTCGAAGCGCATCTTCACCGTCGATCTCCAGGACGACGAGGACGCTCACGGTCCGCTGGTGGTGATCAACCCGAAGTTCACGCTGACCGAGGGCGAGGTCGAGTCGGTCGAAGGCTGCCTCTCGGTCCCCGGGACGGTCGGCGATCTGACGCGCTTCGAACGAGTCGTCTGCACCGGGCTCGACCGCCAGGGCAAAAAGATCACGCTCGAGGGCACGGGTCTCTTCGCGCGCTGCCTGCAGCACGAGATCGACCATCTCGACGGCGTGCTGTACATCGACAAGGCGAAGAACATTCGTCCGGCCACGACCGACGAAGAAGTGGCGGAGGCCGAAGTGGTCGCCGCCGGCACTCGCTGAAGCTGCTCGTCTTCGGGACCAGCGAGTTCGCCGTCCCGATCCTCGAAGCGCTGGCCGCGCGACACGACGTCGTCGGCGTCGTCACGCAGCCGGACCGCCCCGCCGGTCGCGGCCACAAGCTGGCGGCGACGCCGGTGAAGCGCGCCGCCGAAGCCCGCGGTCTGCGCGTCTTCACGCCGGAGAGGCTGAAGCCGTTCGCGGACGAGGCGCGCGCCCTCGGCGCCGATGCGTTCGTCGTCGCGTCGTACGGGAAGATCGTGCCGCAGGCGCTCCTCGACGCGGTGCCGATCGCGTTCAACGTCCACCCCTCGCTGTTGCCGCTCTACCGCGGCGCGACGCCGCTGCAGTCGGCGATCCGCGACGGCCGCACCGAGACCGGCGTGACGATCATCGCGATGGACGCGGGGATGGATACCGGCGACGTGCTGCTGCAAGAGCGTGCGCCGATCGGGCCGGCCGAGACGTACGGCGAACTGCACGACCGGCTCGCCGCGCGCGGCGCGGAGCTGGTCGTCGAGGCGCTCGACCGGTACGCGAACGGGACGCTTCAGCGCAGACCGCAGGCCGACATCGCGCGCGAGCTGGGGATCGCGGACGATGAGATCGCGCGCACGGCGACCCGACCGCTCCGGAAAGACGTTCTCGCGATCGATTGGTCTCAGTCGGCCCGGAACATCGTCGATCACATTCGCTCGCTATCGCCCGCTCCGGCGGCGCGAACCGAGGGCGTGGGGGAGACGATCAAAGTGCTTCGCGCTCATGTCGCACCTGACGATGGCGCTGTCGTTTTCGACCTCGTTGTGCCGCCCGGACGCCGCCCCATGGCGGGCGATGTCTACGCGCGCAACGCGCAACAGAGGAATCCATGAGCGAACCGAGAGCGACGACGGCGCGCGAGGTCGCGCTGCAGGTGTGCCGCGACGTGTTCGGACCGACGCCACGCAGCGCGCGCGAGGCGCTCGACTACCGCTTGCGCAAGACGGAGCTCGACCCGCGCGACCGCGCCTTCGCGACCGAGCTCGCGTACGGTGCGATCAAGATGCGGCGGTACCTCGACTTCGAGTTGCAGCCGTACATCGGCGAGCGCGCGAAGTCCCTGCCGCAACCGATCGCGGAGATCCTCAGGCTAGGGACGTATCAGCTGCGCCTGATGGGCGGCGTCGAGGCGTACGCCGCGGTCTCGGAGAGCGTCGGGCTCGCCCGCAAGTACGGCCACAAGGGCACCGCGGGGCTCGTCAACGCCGTGCTGCGCAAGGTCGCGACCGAGCCGCCGCGGGAGGCCGATCTCGCGACGCGCGCGTCGCTCCCGAATTGGGTCATCAGTCACTGGAGCGAGCGTTTCGGTGAGGAGCGAATCGACGCGATCCTCGGCGGGGTGAACGCTCCGGCGACGGCCGGTGTGTGCGTCGACCTGCGGAATACGACGCGCGACGAGGCGCAGCGCGCGCTCGCCGAGGCCGGGATCGCGGCCGCGCCGAGCCCCTTCGCACACGACCTCTTGGTGCTCGAACCCGCGGCGTCGTCGGCCGACCTCGAGCGGCTCGCGAACCATCGCTGGCACTTGCACGGCGAAGCATCGTCGTTTCCGGTGGACATCCTCGATCCGCAGCCTGGGCAGCGTGTCGTCGAGCTCTGCTGCGGGCGCGGCAACAAGACGCTGCAGATCGTGAGCCGTACTCGCGGCGAAGGTTCGCTGCTCGCGGTCGACGACGACTCGCGCAAGATCGCGCAGACGGCCACCCGGCTCGAAGCGGCCGGGATCGCGTCGGTCGCGTTGGTCACCGCCGACGTGACGGCGATGGACGCGACCGCCGACGCCGATGTGGTGCTGCTCGACGCGCCGTGCTCGGGACTCGGGATCCTCGGCCGGCAGCCCGAGGCTCGCTGGCGCAAGACGCCCGACGATCCGGCGCGCATGGCGACCATCCAGCAGAAGCTGCTCGACGCCGCGGCGCGGAGCGTGAAGCCCGGCGGCGCGCTGGTCTATGCGGTCTGCTCGACCGATCGGCGTGAAGCCGAAGACGTCGTGGAGGGCTTCCTGGCGGCCCACGCCGAGTTCGCCCGCGACGCGATCCCCGCGCGCTACGCCCCGTTTTCGACGCCGTTCGGTGACGTGCTGGTACCGCCGGGGATCGGCGGCCGCGACGGATTTTACATAGCGAGGATGAAGCACTCGGCATGACCGCGCGAGTGCCGTGAACGTCTTCGCCCGCATCGAGCACGTCTGTGCGCGCGTCGTCGAGGACACCTTCGCGCGCGTCTTTCCGAGCGCGCTCGATCCCGCGCAGATCGGCCGACGGCTGGTGTCGACCGCGCAGGCCTCGCCGAGCGACCTGTACCTCGTCCGCGTCCATCCGGCCGACTACGCGCGGCTCGCGACCGACCGCGATTTTCTCGAAGGACGCTGGAGCGCGATGGTCCGCGAGGCGCTGCCGCGCGAGCGGGCCGAGGCCGCCCGTGTCGTGCTCGACGAGGATCCCGACGTGGTCTCGGGCTCGCTCGCGATCGAGGTGGTGGTCGACGAACGCGCGCAATCGCTCGCCCTCGAGCGGCCGGACGGCACCCGCGTGCCGCTGAGCGACGGCCTCAGCCTGGGGCGCGCCGACGACAACGGGGTGAAGCTCCGCGACGCGCGCGCGTCGCGCAATCACGCTCGCATCGTCGCCGACGGTACCGGCTGGAGCGTCGAAGATCTCGGGTCGTCGAACGGGACTTTCGTCGACGGTGCCGAGGTTCGGCGGGCGCGCCTCGACCGCGGCCAGACGCTGACGATCGGCGAGACCCATCTCAAGGTGGTCGACGCGTCGTGACCGACCCGCGCCTGGTCACGCTGGGACTCTCGGCCGCGTTCGCCGTTTACGTCGTGCTGGTGCGCGACCGGCGCGGCGCGCCCCCGGCACGCGCGATCGAGGCCTCGATCCCGACCGGGATCGAATTAACCGTCGCACATGCGGGCACGATCAAGACGTATCGCTTCGGGCGGCGTATACTCGTCGGGAGGGCACCGAGCGCCGATCTTCGTCTCGACGACCCGCGGGTGAGCCGGCTGCACGCGCGAATCGAGATGCGAGACGACGGGGTCTACGTGGAAGACTTGGGAAGCCGCAACGGGACGGCGGTCGACGGCGAGGCCGTCACCGGCCCGCGGCGGCTCGAGGTCGACGACGAGATGACCGTCGGCGCGGCAGCCCTCGTCTTTCGGGGAGTCGGAGCATGGAGATAGCGGTCGGGTCGCGACCCGGGATCCACAGCGGCGACGAAGCCTACGTTGCCGAGATCGTCGCGCCCGGCATCGTCCTGCTCGCGGTCGCCCACGGCTTCGGCCGGATCCGCGAAAAGCAGATCGGAAGAGCGTCGTGTAGGGAAAGAGTGTAGATCTCGGTG
>CALEOJ010000144.1 GCA_937910425.1 uncultured candidate division WPS-2 bacterium | reverse complement strand
GGTCCAGGGCTGCTTCGTCCCCGCGAACGCGTCGTCGTGCGCGTCGATCGCCTTCTTGTTGGGCGCCTCGTCGTCGGTCACGTACGCGATCTCGCGCCCATCCGGACGCCACGCGAACCCGCCGACGCCGCGCTCCGCGTCGGTGATGCGCAGCGCTTCGCCGCCGTCGACGGGGAGGATCCACACTTGCGGGCTCTTCTTCTCGCCGCCCGGGCTGAGGAACGCGATGCGGTCGCCGTTCGACGACCAGGCCGGGCTCTGCACGCTCTGGCGGTCCGGCGTCAGCACGCGCTTCGCATGTGTCCGAACGTCGATCAGCACCAGCTGCGAGACGTTCTTGTTCTCTTTGAAATCCGCATGGCGCTGGATCGCCGCCACGTGCCGTGCGTCCGGCGCGATCGACACCGTGCCGTAGCTCACGAGGCGGCGCAGATCGCTCAGCTCGAGCGGGCGCGGCGCCGCGCCGAGCAGCAGCACGGCGCTCGCGGCGCCGGCGAACGAGTGGATCGCACGTCGCATCACTTCATCCACTTGTCGAACCAATCGGCCCAGATCCGGAGGCGTGCTTCGCGACCGACCGGGTCGCTCGGGTTGTGACCGGTCCGCGGCAGCTCCATGAACGTGACCGGGACTCCGTGCCCTTGCAGCGCCCGGTAGAACGCGAACGACTGTGAGATCGGAACGCGCTGGTCGCTGCTGTCGGTCAGGATCAGCGTCGGCGTCTTGACGTTTGCCGCGTACGTGATCGGCGACTCGGCACGGTATTTCGCGCGGCCGTCCGCGGTCCACGGCGTCACGCCGCCCAGGAACACCGCGGCGAACTCCTCGTTGATGTCGGCCAGCGTCGCCTGCTCGAACCAGTCGTTGACGGCGGCGCCGCTGAGCGCCGCGCGCCAGAACGTCGCGTGACCGATCAGCCACGACGTCTGCAAGCCGCCGCCCGACCAGCCCGAGACGCCGATCCGCGCCGGATCGACGATGCCGAGCTTCTTCACCGCTTCGACGCCGGCCAAGTTGTCGCGCCCCGGACCGCTCGTCACCGGCCCGACGATCGCTTGCAGGAACGCATCGCCGCCGTTGTCGCTGCCGCGATAGTTCGGTTGCAGCACGAGGTACCCGTGCGCGGCCAGCAGTTGCGCCAGCGAGCTGAAGTCGCGCGTCGAGGTCGCGATCGGGCCGCCGTGGATCACCAGCACCAACGGATACTGCTTGCCCGCGCTGTAGTTCGGCGGATAGGTCAGAACGCCGTTGACGTTCATCCCGTCCGACATCCAGTCGATGCGGTCCGAGCGTCCCATCGCATACGCGCGCGCCCACGTGTTCTCGTCGCTGAGCGCGATCGGCTTGCTCCCGCGGCGTAGAACGTAGATCTCGCCCGGCCGGTCCGGGAGCCGGCCGACGAACGCCAGCGTTCCGTCGCGCGCGACCGTCGCGTCTTCGCCGAAGTCCAGCTCGCCGAGATCGACGCGTGCGCGCAGGCCGGCATCGACGGGGCCGCCGTCGACAGGCAAGCGCCACAGGTACGTTCGGACGCCGTCGGCACCGCCGACCAGCACCGTTTTGTCGTCGAGCCAGTCGGCCCAGCGCGCGTTCCGGTCGAGGCCGATCCCGCTGGCGACATCGGCACCGTCACTCAACCGGCGCACCACGGCGTCGTTCTGGAGATAGACCGAACCGTGCCGGGGAACGGAGAGCGCGACCCGCGTGCCGTCGGGCGAGAGGACGGCGCCGCCGTCGACCGTGCCCGCGCGCAGCGGACGTACGCTCCCGTTCGCGACGTCGACGACGACGGTCTGCGCTTTGGTGAAGTGCGCGAAGATCGCGTCCGGCTGCTGCTGAACGACGATCGCGCCGCCGTCCGGGAGCCAGTCGATGCGGCCCGCCTCGCTCGTCGTGCCGTTCGTGATCTGCCGCGCGTTCGTGCCGTCGACGTCGATCGTCCAGAGGTGCGTCGGCCGCGACGGTGCGCGGGTGAGGTAGTGCTCGTCGGTGACGGTGAACGCTTCGACGTAGCCCTTCGGGGTCGGCGACGGCGAGGGAGAGGCCTTCGCGGCCGGGCTCGGCGTTGCCCCGGGAGCCGGCGTGGCGGCGGCAGGCTTCGCACCGGGCGGAGGCTCGCGCATCAAATACGCCAGGGCGCGACCGTCGGGCCGCCATGCGAATCCGGCGATGCCCTTGGTGTGCGTGATGCGCTGCGCGTCGCCGCCGTCGAGCGAGAGCACGTAGATCTCGGGCGGCTCGTCCTTGGACGGAGCGGCGAGGAACGCGATGCGCGTCCCGTCCGGCGACCAGGCGGGGTTCGAGACGTCGTCGCGGTCCCGCGTGAGGACGCGCTGAGAGCCGGTCGCGACGTCGACGAGCACGAGCTCGGTGCGCTCGACGTCGGCCTTGAAGTCGCCGACGCCGCGCACGTACACGACTCGCTTCGCGTCCGGCGAGATGTGCGGCTCGCGGACGCTGACGGCAGCGCGCAACGCGTCGAGCGTCAGCGTCTTCGGCGTGGCCGCCGCCGGCGGAACCGTCGTCGTGACCGCAGGTGCTGAGGACGCGGCCGCGACCGCGGCGGCGAGCAAGATCGGGAGCATCTCAGAAGTGCCTCGCGAACCAGTCGATCCAGCGGTGGTTGACCTCTTCGCGGTGGAGCGGATCGGTGGGGAAGTGTCCGTTCACCGGGAACACGACCATCTCCACCGGCGTTCCGGTCGCGCGAACCGCGTGATAGAACTCGTAGGAGAGCGGTGTCGGCACGCGCTGGTCGCCGGCATCGGTCATGATGAGCGTCGGCGTCTTCACGTTTGCCGCGTACGTTAGTGGAGACTCGGCGTCGTACAGCGCGCGCTCCCGCGGCCCCGTCCACGGCGAACGGCCGATGAACGAGGGCGAAAAGTCCTTCGCGTCGGTCATGTCGGCGTAGCCGGTCCAATCGTTCACCGCGGCGCCCGACATCGCGGCGCGCCAGCGGTGGTCGTGGCCGATCAACCACGACGTGAGCAGACCGCCCTCGCTCCAGCCGGAGACGCCGATACGTGTCGTGTCGACGACCCCGAGTTTCAGGACCGCGTCGACGCCGTCGAGCACGTCCTGCGCGGGCGCGCTGGTGATGCGCGGGACGGTCGCCAGCGCCCAGCGCCGGCCGAGGTTGTCGCTGCCGCGGTAGTTCGGCTGAAAGACGTACCAGCCGCGCGCAGCCATCAGCTGCGCGAGCGAGCTGAACGACTCGCGCGAGGTCGACGTCGGGCCGCCGTGGATCAGCACCATCAGCGAATACGTGCGGCCGCGCACGGCGTTCACCGGCTCGGTCAGCACGCCGTCGGCCTCGAAGCCGTCGGCGCTGCGCCAGACGATCGTGCGCGTGCCGCCGAGCGCGTGCGCGGCGACACGGTCGTTGTAGCGGGTCAGCCGCTGCGGCGCCGGCGCGTTTGCGCGCAGGACGTAGAGCTCGCTCGGGTGCGCCGGCGTCGCGCCGATGAACGCGAGCGTACCGTCGTGCGCGACCGTCGCGCCGCCGTTCAGGTCGACCTCGCCGAGCGGGAGCGCGTGCGGTGCTCCGTCCGGCGCGAGGCTGAAGAGCCGGTCGCGCGTGCGGTCGTTGGCGCCGACGACGACCGCACCGTGCGCGGTGAACAGGCCGAACTGCACGTTGCGGTCGAGCCGCGCGCTGCGGTCGCCGGCGTGGCGTCCGTCGAGGTCGCTGACCACCAGCTCCGTCTGCGAGAACGCCTGCGGGTGCTCGGCACCGAAAAGCAGATGTTTTCCGTCGGGCGCCACGTCGACCGAGTCGGCGCGGCCGAGCGAGATCGCGCGCACGCCACCGTTCGCGAGGTCGACCCGAACGACGGCGCGCGCACGGTAGTGGTTCGTCGACGCGCTCGGCGCGCGCACGGCGAAGACGCTGCGGCCGTCCGGCGCATAGACCGTGCCGCCGACCAGCGACCACGTCCCGTGCGTTACCCGGTGCGCGTGTTTGCCGTCGGCGGCGATCGTCCAGAGGTGCGTCGAAACCGGCGCCGCGCGTGACGTCCATGCGTTGTCGGTGATCTCGAACCAGTCGTCGTGCGCTTTGATCCGTTTGTCGTCCGGCGCGACGTCGCGAGCTAGATACGCGAAGCCGTGGCCGTCGGGCCGCCACGCGAATGCGTCCACGCCTTTCTTCGCGTCCGTAACCCGCACCGGCTCACCGCCGTCCATGCGCAGCACGTAGAGCTGCGGCGACGGCTCGTCCTTCGCCTCGGGCTCCTTCGCCGGCGTCGCGACGTACGCCAGTCGATCGCCGCTCGGGGACCAGACGGGATCGCCGGCGTCGTCGCGCTCGCGCACCAGCGTGCGCGTCGCGCCGGTGCGCGCGTCGACCAGTACCAGCTCGTTACGGTATTTGTTCTTCTCGAAATCGGCGCGGCGCACGATCAGCGCGACGTGCTTGCCGTCCGGTGCGATCGCCGGCGAGAGCAGCGTGACCAGCGAGCGCAGATCGCGCTCCTTGAGCGGGTGCAGCGGCGCGGCGAACGCGCCGCCGGCGCCCAGCGCGAAGAGCGCGGCGACGGCCGCGACGCGATACGAACGCTTCATCACTTCATCCATTGTTCGAACCAGCCGGCCCATTGACGTAACACGGTCTCCCGTCCGACGGGATCGGTCGGAAAGTGTCCGGCGCGCGGGAACGCGACGAACTTGACGGTACGGCCGCGGTCGCGCAGCGCGTGGTACAGCGCGTACGACTGTGCGATCGGGACGCGCTGGTCACCGGTGTCGCTGAGGATCAGCAGCGGCGTGCGGACGTTCGCGGCGAACGTTATCGGCGACTCGGCGGCGAACGCCGCGCGGCCTTCTTTCGTCCAGGGCGAGGCGCCGCCCAGAAAGTCGATCGCGAACTGCTCGTTGAGGTCGGCGAGGACCGCTTGCTGCCACCAATCGTAGACGCCCGCGCCGGCGACCGCCGCGCGCCAGTACGACGCGTGCCCGACCAGCCAGCCGGTCTGCAAACCGCCGCCCGACCAGCCCGAGACACCGATCCGTGACTCGTCGACGATCCCGAGTTTCTTGATCGCTTCGACGCCGGCCAGGTTGTCGCGGCCGGGTCCGCTGGTGACGTGCGGGACGATCGCTTGCAAGAACGCGTCCCCCGCATTGTCGCTGCCGCGATAGTTCGGCTGCAGCACCAGGTATCCGCGCGCGGCGAGGATCTGGCACAGCGCGCCTTCGATCGTGCCGAAATCCCACGTCGAGGTCGAGACTGGGCCGCCGTGGATCACCAGCACCAGCGGATACTTTTTCGTCGCGTCGTAGCCGGTCGGGTATGTCAGCACGCCGTTGACCTTCGTGCCGTCGTCGCTCGTCCAATCGACGCGGTCGCGTTTGGCGAGCGCGTAGCCTGCCAGGAACGCGTTCTCGCTGGTGAGCTTGCGCGGCGCGCCGCCGCTCGCCGCGAGCAGATAGATCTCGTTCGGATCGTCGCGCCGCTGCCCGACGAACGCGATCGCGCCGTCGCGCGCGACCGTCGCATCGGCGCCGAAATCGACCTCGCCGAGATCGACCTTCTTCGGGTTCAGGTCGGCGGGGATGTAATCGACGCCGGCTTGCGGCGTCAGCTTCCACAGAACGCTGCGCACGCCGTCGGCGGTTCCGACGAGAACGCTGCCGTCGGGGGCGAAGTCGAACCAGTGCACGTTGCGATCGAGCAGATCGCCGTGCCAGACGTCGTGCTCGGCGGTGTCCCAGACGCGGATGTCGCGCTGCAGGTACGCGCTGCCGTGCCGCGGCGCCGCGAGCGCGATCTGCTTCCCGTCGCGCGAGAGCGCGAAGCCGCGATCGGTCCCTTCGCGGCGAACCGGCCGCGCCGCGCCGGTCGCCGCGTCGACGATCATCGTGCGGCTCTTGGTCAGGTGCGCGAACACCGCGTCGGGCTGCATCGTCATGACGAGTGCGGTGCCATCCGGCAGCCAGCGGAGCTCGCCGTCGCCGGCGGGCGCGAGCTCGCCCTTGGTGATCTGCTTCGCGCCCTTGCCGTCGGCGCCGATCGTCCACGCGTGGGACGGGCGCGACGGTTCGCGCGTCAGGAAGTGCTCGTCGGTGACGGGGAAGGCTGGGACGTACTCCTCGGGGGCCTTCGTCTTCGGCGGATCGTCCTTCGCGAGGTACGCGAACGCGTTGCCGTCGGGCCGCCAGTCGAAGCTCTCGACCCCGCCCTTCACGCCGGTGATCTTCTCCGAGTCACCGCCGCTCATCGAGAGGACGTAGAGCTGGGCGGGCTTCGAGCGCGCCGGCGACGCGAGGTACGCAATCCGGTCGCCGCTCGGCGACCAGCGGGGGGCGTGGACGCCAATCCGGTCGTGGGTGATCACCTGGCGGATGCCAGAGGCGACCTCGATCAGGACCAGCTCGGTGTCGGTGCGGTCCGCTTTGTAGTCGCCGGTCGCGCGAACGTAGGCGATGCGTTTGCCGTCCGGCGAGATCTGCGGCTCGCGGACAGTGACCAGGCCGCGGAGCGCTTCGAAGGTCAGCGGCTTGAGGTCGGCCGGCCCGGCCGGGGCGACGGTCGCGGCCAGGACACCGATCGCCACCGCAACGAGGAACCGAGGACGCAAAGGAGCAGCCTCCCGACTACGAAGGAATTGCGAGGGCCCTTTTGCGCGCATGGTACGATGGGGCCTGCGGGATGTAGCTCAGCTTGGTAGAGCGCTGCGTTTGGGACGCAGAAGTCGCAGGTTCAAATCCTGTCATCCCGATTGTGTTACCGCGCGCAGGAGGCGCGTTTCCGCGAGCGCCCGTGGTCTAACGGATAAGGCATCCGCCTTCTAAGCGGAACGATGGGGGTTCGACTCCCTCCGGGCGTACCACCGCTCCGCACGCTGCCACCCTGCTGGCACAGCGTCGCAGGACGCTATCACCATGAAGCGATGCACCGGGTGTGGCGAGCTGAAACCGATCGAACGATTCTTCTTCAAGAATGGCGTTTCAGGACGACGGCATGCTCGGTGCAAGTTGTGCCAACAGGCGTACTGGCGTGAATACTACCATCGGTCGCCGGAACTCAAACGCAGTCAGGTTGATCGGAATGTAGGGTATCGTCGGCGGAATCGAGAATTCGTGGATGCGTATTTGCGAGACCATCCTTGCGTCGATTGCGGGATAGAGAATCCATTGCTCCTCGAATTCGACCACGTTTTCGGACATAAGCGCGCGTCGATCAGTAAACTCGTACATTACGCCGTGATGACCAAAACGCTCCTTGATGAGATAGCGAAGTGCGAGGTCCGCTGCGCGAATTGTCACAGACTGCGGACCGCTCTTTCGTGGCCAGAGCGGACGCAGCAATCGAAAGGTTCGATGAAGGGTTTTCCGTACGCGCCGACTGATAAGGATCGTCGCGAAAACGCGCGGTGATTGTAGCTCAGTTGGTTAGAGCGCCGGCCTGTGGAGCCGGAGGTCGCGGGTTCGACCCCCGTCAGTCACCCCAATCCTGCGCGCCTGTAACTCAGTTGGTAGAGTACCGGCCTTTTAAGTCGAGAGTCGCGGGTTCGAGTCCCGCCGGGCGCACCAACTGCCCGCTCGGTTCCGGCTCGCTTGACGGGGCGGCGCCGAGCGGGTACCCTTGGTCACGTTGCACCGCTAGCTCAATGGTAGAGCAGTTGACTCTTAATCAATTGGTTGAAGGTTCGAGTCCTTCGCGGTGCACCACCTGAACGAGACGGCCCGGTCACATCGACCGGGCTGTCTTGCGTCCTAGGCCAGGCCGGCGCGATGAAGCTCGGCGACCAGCCCCGCGGCCGCGATTGCCCGGTGGCTGACCCGGTTCTTCTCTTCAGCCGTCATCTCGGCAAACGTCCGGTCCGCCGGCGGATACAGAAACACCGGATCGAACGAGAATCCCAGCTCCCCGCGCTCCTCGGTCGCGATCTCACCGTCTACCGTCCCAAGCGTCGCGAACTCGCGCTCCTCGGTATTGACGAAATGCAGCGAGCACACGAACCGCGCCCGCCGGTCATCTGACCCGCTCTCCGCTAGCTCCGCGATCAGCTTGCGGCGCCGCCCGCTCCACGGCAGCTCGGCACCGCCGTAGAACGCGGTGAGCACGCCGGGCCGCCGGTCGAGTGCGTACACCTCGAGCCCCGAGTCGTCCGCGAGGACATTCCCGCCGATCCCCGCCCGCTGCAGTTGCGCGTGCAGCGCGTGCGCTTTCAGCGCCGCGTTGTCGGCGTACGAGACGTCGCCCTCGACCGGATCCTCATAGCCGGCGTACGTCGCGAGAATGACACCGGAGCTGGCGAACAGCGCCTCCATCTCGCGCAGCTTCCCCGCGTTCCGCGTCGCCACGTAGACCTTCACGCGCGCACCGTCGCGTCCGGCGGCTACGGCTCGTCGAGGCGCAGGACGGCCATGAACGCCTCCTGCGGCAGATCGACCCGGCCGACGCGTTTCATGCGCTCCTTGCCGACCTTCTGCTTCTCCAGCAGCTTGCGCTTGCGGGTGATGTCGCCGCCGTAGCATTTCGCGAGCACGTTCTTGCGCATCGCGGTGACGGTCTCGCGCGCGACGATCTTCCCGCCGATCGCGGCCTGGATCGGCACGTCGAACATCTGGCGCGGGATCAGCTCCTTGAGCTTCTCGGTCAGCGCGCGCCCGCGGCTCTGAGCCTTCTCGCGCGCGATGATGAACGAGAGCGCGTCGACCGGCTCGCCGTTGAGCATGATCTCCAGCTTGACGAGATCGCCCTCCCGGTAGCCGATGACCTCGTAGTCGAGCGACGCGTAGCCTTTGGTGCGCGACTTGAGCTGGTCGAAGTAGTCGACGATCACCTCGATCAGCGGGATCTCGTAGGTCAGGATCACCCGGCCGTCGTGCAGGTACTCCATGTTGCCGAGCGCGCCGCGCTTGTTCTGCGTCAGCTCCATGATCGTCCCGACGTACTCGGGCGGCGTGATGACCGTGGCCTTGACGTAGGGCTCCTCGATCAGCGCGATCTTGTCGCGCGCCGGGAGTTTCGCGGGGTTGTCGATCGTGTCGACGTGCCCGTCGGTCATCGTCACGCGGAACACGACCGACGGCGAGGTCGCGATCAGATCGAGGTTGTAGTTGCGCTCGAGCCGCTCTTGCACGATCTCCATGTGCAAGAGCCCGAGGAAGCCGCAGCGGAACCCGAAGCCGAGCGCGATCGACGATTCCGGCTCGAAGTGCAGCGCGGAGTCGTTCAGCGAGAGCTTCTCGAGCGCGTCGCGCAGCTCCGAGACCTCGACCCCTTCGTTCGGGTAGAGCCCGCAGTACACCATCGGGACGATCGGCTTGTAGCCCGGCAGTGCTTCCGCGGCCGGATCGTCCGCGAGGGTGATCGTGTCGCCGACGTCCATGTCGCCGAGCGACTTGATGTTCGCGATCACGTAGCCGACGTTGCCGACGCCGAGCGACCCGGTCTTGCGCATCTCGGGTTTGAAGACGCCGACCTCGGTCGCCTCGTACACGCGCCGGTGCGCCATCGACATGAAGCGCGAGCCAGCTTTCAGCTCCCCGTCGACGATCCGGATGTAGGCGACGACGCCGCGATACGAGTCGAACTGCGCGTCGAACACCAGCCCGCGTAGCTTCTCCTCGCTCCCCGTCGGCGGCGGCACGCGGGTGACGATCGCTTCGAGGATCTCCTCGATCCCGATCCCTTCCTTGGCGGAGGCGGCGATCGCCTCGTCGGCCTCGATCACCAGCAGTTCTTCGATCTCCGCCTTGACGCGCGGCACGTCGGCCGCCGGCAAGTCGATCTTGTTGATCACCGGGATGATCGTCAGGTTCTGCGCCAGCGCGAGGTGGTAGTTGGCGAGCGTCTGCGCCTCGATCCCCTGGGCGGCGTCGATCACCAGCAGCGCGCCTTCGCACGCCGCCAGCGAGCGCGAGACCTCGGAGCTGAAGTCGACGTGGCCCGGCGTGTCGATGAAGTTGAGCTCGTACGTCTCGCCGTCGTGCGCGGTGTACGTCAGCGTAACCGGATGCATCTTGATCGTGATCCCGCGCTCGCGCTCGAGGTCCATCGCGTCGAGCATCTGCTCTTCCATCTCGCGCTGGCCGATGGTTTTCGTGAACTCGAGCAGGCGGTCGCTCAGCGTCGTCTTGCCGTGGTCGATGTGCGCGATGATGCAAAAATTGCGCACGTGGGCGGGACCGCGGAAGGCGGCGGCTGATTCGGTCTGGATCACCGCGCGACTACTGGAGGAAGCAAGCCGCGTACTTCTGCTGGAGGACAATGTTCGAGTCGACCAGCTGAATCACGATGATGACGACCAGGAACGAGAGGTCGAGGCCGCCGATCGGCGGGATGACGCGCCGGATCGGGACGAGCACCGGCTCGACCAGCATCGCAATGTAGTCGCTCCAGCGGCCGCGCAGGCTCGGCACCCACGAGAGGACCGCGTAGACGATCATGATGAGGATGTAGGCCTTGAAGACGTAGTCGACGACCTGCCAAATCGCACACATACTGTTTGCTATACGCCCGGCGCGTCGGGAAGTGTCGCCAGCACCTTTTCAGGGACGCCGTTCAAGAACGGCTGCGGGTCGATGGGGTTACCCTCGTACATCAGCTGATAATGGAGGTGCGGGCCGGTCGACTCGCCGGTCGAGCCGA
Organism: uncultured candidate division WPS-2 bacterium; assembly: GCA_937910425.1. GTDB lineage: Bacteria > Vulcanimicrobiota > Vulcanimicrobiia > Vulcanimicrobiales > Vulcanimicrobiaceae > Vulcanimicrobium. Next base: position 1,563 of record CALEOJ010000144.1, on the reverse strand, counting down.
CGTTGGCGATCGGCGCCCCCTTCGTCACGCGCTGCCCGGCGCTCACGCTCACGCGCGAGAGGTGCGCGTACCAGGTGTGGTAGCCGTTGCCGTGATCGATGTCGACCTTGAGCCCGAAGCCCCCGTCCCAGTCGGCGCTCACGACCGTGCCGGCCGCCGTCGCACGAACCATGTCGCCGTAGTTCGCCTCGAGATCGACGCCCTTGTGAAACTCCGGCCACGGGTTCGTTCGCCACCCGAACGCCGCCGCGATCCCGCCGCCAACCGGGTTGAGCGACGGGATCGACGCGATCATCCGCTCGCGCGCCAGCGACGCCAGCCGCCGCAGGTTCAGCACCCGGCGGGCGACGTGCTGCAGGTGCTGCGCGTCGTCGCGCATCGCGGCCGAGTCGCGGGCGAGCGTCTCGAGCCGCTCTTGCACGCTCGCGAAGTCGGCGCGGCGGTCGTCCGGCAAGGGCATGAACGAGTGCTGGTTCTTGCTGACGCGATCGGCGCCGATCAGGCGTTTGATCTCGGCGTTCTCGCGCTGCACGGTCTTGAGCTGGTTCGCGAGGTCGTCGGCTTGTTTGTCGATCGTCTGCAGCTTCGTCTGCTGCTCCGAGGTGAGCGCCTGCAGCGCGCGCACGTTCGACTCCGCGACGCGCAGTTGGTAGGTGTGAAAGCCGGCCGCCGCGAGCAGCGTGATCAGCAACGCCGCACCGAGCAGCGCCACGTGCCGCCGCGTGAACGCGAGCCGGTAGACGCTGTAACCGGTCGGCGGGATGATCTTGACCAGGAAGGTCTTCTTGGCGTCGTTCACGTTGCGGCTGCCCTCGCTTTCGCAATCGCCGCCAGCTCTTCTTCAGACGGATCCTGCGCCGGCTTGAACGCCGCGACCGCCTTGCCGTACGTGCGGGTGTCCTCGCGCGAGTAGATGCTGCTCAGCACGACACCGTCGCCGTCACGGTTGAGCAGCGCGAGCGCGTACGAGAGATCGGAGCCGACGTCGCTGAAGGCGTTGTAGCGCACGAACCCCACCCGCGGTACCTCGCTGCGCGCGACCGTCTCGAGCGCGTCGATCCGGCGCAGCTCGACCTCGCGGGCAACGGAGCTCGCCGCGGCATCGCGCTCGAGCGAGGCGAGCTGGTCGGTAGCGCGCGCCGAACCGCCGCCGAGAAGTTCGTCGTGGGTGGCAAGGATCGCTTTGAGCTTTCGAGCGCGCGGCGCGGCGACGAGCAAGTGATAGAGCCCCGTCACCACGAGCGCGCTCAAAACTCCGGCGAGCACGGTCGTGATCAAATACTGCATACAAAAGAAAGGCCAGGACGAGGGCCAGGTGGTTCACGGCACACGATGGAGTCCGCTTACCGTTGCTCCCTTCCGGGCCTGGCGGGGTTCACGGATTACCGTTGCGCGAGGCCCAACCCTCGTCGAGGCCCAGCTATGATACCGGCCTAGGGTCCCTTCGACAAGCTCAGGGTGACTTCGTGAACCCGACCGGGACGGAAAAGAGCCCGGCATCGGCGGCTCCGAGCGTCTTGAGGTTGCCGCGTTCGGTCAGGAAGCCGATTCCGCTCCCCTGGG
>CALEOJ010000143.1 GCA_937910425.1 uncultured candidate division WPS-2 bacterium | reverse complement strand
GTGCGCGCCGCAGGTGAGCGCGCGGCGCGCGGTTGCGAGCCCGATCCCGCTCGCACCGCCGCTGATCAGCACCGTCTTTCCGGCGAGTCTTCCTTGCGTCATCGAGGGCGGCGTTCCGCTGGGTGGCATTGTCGCCCTTCGACTGTCACCCTGATATGGCGTCGGGGTCGGGGTCGGTGGCGAGGCGGGCGTAGAGCAGTGCGTCGCAGACGGTTCCGTCGCGCTCGACGTACGACGCTCGCATCCGTCCTTCGAGGCTGAAGCCGGCTTTTTCGAGGACGCGCACCGACGCAACGTTCGGAACGAAGACCGACGCTTCGAGACGCCGCAGTCCTCGCGACCCGAACGCGTGGCGCGCCAGCGTGCGGGCGGCGTCCGTCGCAATCCCCCGGCCCCAGAAGCGCTGGCCGAGCCAGTAGCCGAAGATCGCCGAACCGTGATGCTCGCCGCTCCGCGGCAGGATCCCGATTGCGCCGGCGAACGCACCGGCCGCCTCGATCGCGAAGTGGTTCGGCGGATCGTCCAGCAGCGCGATCGCCAGCCACCGCTCGCCGTCCGTCCGCGTGTACGGATGCGGGAAGCCCGCGGTCATCCAGCGCGTGACCTCCGGATCGTCGGCCGCCTCGACCAGCGCCTCGAGATCGCCGGCGCGGTAGGGGCGCAGCGTACAGATCGTGCCCTGCAGCACCGTCAGGTCGGCGGTTGCGCGACCGGCACCTGCACTTCATGCTCGCCGTCGTCCGGCGTCGCGAACGCACGCAGCGCTTGGACCGAGGGCACGAAGTAGTACGCGCCGGTGAGCGGCGTCGTGTAGAGGGTCAACGCGTCGCGCGGGCCGCCGTCGGCGCCGGCCATCTGCTCGAGCATGCGCTGCATTCGCCGCTGGTCGGCGCTGAACCCGATGAACATCGTGCCGTGCTCGCTCACCGTCCCGTACGGAACGTTGCGGCGAAAGATCGGCAACTCGTCGCCGTTGACGTGGACCTTCGTGCGCGCGACGTGTGCGTCCGCCGGCATCGCGTCGTCATCGAACTCGACGCTGTCGGGCTTGGTTCGGCCGATGACCTGCTCTTGACGCTCGTCCGGGAGCGCGTTCCAGTCCTTCGACAGGTGCCGCCACTGCTGGAAGAGCAGGACGCTGCCGCCAGCGCCCGGCGCACCGTCCTCGATCAGTACTATCTCGGGCGCTTCGTACAGGCTCGGGTTCTCGGTGCCGTCCTCGAAGCCGGTCAGGTCGCGGGTGTGCTTGTACGACCAGCCCGTCGCCTCGCGCACCAGCTTCGCGTGCGGCGCGAGCGCGTCGACGGTCGCCGAGCCGAGGTCGAAGACGATGTCGTACGCCGCGGCCGCGTACCAGATCCAAAGGTCGGCCTGCGTCGCCGGCATCGAATACCCGCGCGCACCTTGAAGCGGCTCGTCGAAGCCGTGCATGCCGGCCGGCGCGTCGTGTGTCGCGACGATCCGCCACAGCTCGGGCCGGAATCCCACCACCAGGTTCACTCCGCCGACCGTGGTGCGCGGGTGCCGCAGGTCGGCGACCGCTTTCACCAGTGCTTGCGCGGTCGCACCGTCGCGCAGCGTGAACTCGAAAAACCCGTGCGCGGCGTCGCCAAGCGCGAAGATCCCCGTCTGGCCGGTGATCATTGTCGCTGCGCGCGCCGCTTCGCGCTCACGCCGTGACGGCGACCGCCGCGCGCTGCGAGAGCGTCTCTTCGAGCCCTTTGACGGCGGCGTACACGGAGTCGATGTGCGGTGTCGGCGTCTCGGTCAGACGGCCTAGCTCGACGACCGCGCCGACCAGCGCCTCGATCTCGAGGCTGCGCCCCGCTTCGACGTCCTGCAGCATCGAGGTCTTGTGCTCGCCGACGCCTTCGGCGCCCGCGATCCGCTTCTCGATCGTGTGGCGGAACGTGATCCCGAGCTTCTCGCCGATCTGCTGGGCCTCGCCCATCATCTGCGCCGCGAGTTCGCGCGTGTACGGATTGCGGCAGATCCCGGCCAGCGTCTGATGCGTCAGCGCGCTGATCGGGTTGAACGACAGGTTGCCCCACAGCTTGAGCCAGATCTCGCCGCGGATATCGTCGAGCACGTAGGACTTGAAGCCCGAGCGCACCAGCATCGCCGCCAGCGCCTCGACGCGCTCGCTGTGCGAACCGTCCAGCTCGCCGACGGAGAACCGGTTCCCCTCGACGACGTGGATCACGCCCGGTGCGGTCACCTCGCCGGCGGGGTAGACGATGCAGCCGACGATCCGCTCGCGCTCGATCGCCTCGTCGATCGCACCGCTCGGATCGACCGCCGCGATGCGGCGCCCGTCGAGCGGCCCGCCGTGCTTGAAGAAATACCACCACGGCACGCCGTTCTGCACGGTCATCACGATCGTCTTCGGCCCGAAGAGCTGCCGGATATCGGGGACGAGCGACGGGATCTGGTGCGCCTTGACCGCGATCACGACGAGATCTTGCACGCCCGGTGTCGCGAGGTCGTCGGTGACCGTGAAATCCTTCGCGACAACAGCGTCGCCGTCGGCCTCGATGCGCAGGCCCTGCGTCCGCATTGCGTACGCGTGCGCGGGGTTCTTCTCGATGAACGTGACCGACTCGCCGGCCAGGGCGAGCCGCGCGCCGAGCATGCCGCCGATCGCGCCGGCTCCGATGATGCAGATTCGCACGTGGTTCCTTCTACTCGAAGCGGTTGCGGAGCGACCCGATGCCGTCGATCGCGATCTCGATCGTGCTGCCGGGTTTCATCTTGCCGGCGCCGACCGAGGTGCCGCACGCGATGACGTCGCCCGGCATCAGGGTCATGTCGCGCGAGATCAAGCTCACCAGCCGTACCGGCTTGACGATCATGTCGCTGGCGGGATAGTTCTGGCGCTCGTCGCCCTCGAGAATGGCGCGGATCGTGAGCGTGTCGGGATCGAGCCCGGTCGCGACGACCGGACCGAAGACGCCGAAGGTATCGAAGCTCTTCGCCCGCGTCCACTGCGCGAACGACGCGTCCTTGTTGAGCACGTCGAACGCCGTCACGTCGTTGACGCAGGTGTAGCCGAAGATCGCGGCGGCGGCCTCGTTCTCGTCGGCGCCGCTACAGCGCTTGCCGATCACGATGCCGAGCTCGGCTTCGAAGATCACGCGGCCGTCGTAGAATTTCGGCTGCCGGATCGCCTCGCCCGTCGCGATGAACGCGTTGCTGCCCTTGATGAAGTACAGCGGGTCCTCGGGGATGGCCAAGCCGAGTTTGACTCCGAGCGCCGCGAAGTTGTTCCACAGGCCGATCATCTTCGTCGGCTCGGTCGGCGGGAGGATCGTCACCGCGTCGAGCGCGACGGTCTCCTGCGTCGGCACCGGCGACGCGAACATGTCGCCGTCGTAGCGGGTGACGGTCTCACCGTCGAGGGTTCCGAACGCGGTCCGGCCTCCGTGTTGATAACGCAACCAGTGCTGCGTCGCGACGTTCACGTGCATGAGGTCCAGGTGCGCGCTCGCCGCGACGCATTCCTGGGCCGCCGCGACAGTGCGCACGCTCGGTCAGGCGTGGCTACAGGCGCGCATCAGGAGGATGATGACCAGCGTCAGCAACGCCGAGACGAGCAGCGAACCGGCGCAGCCCAACCGGTTGCTGAAAAACACGAACATGCTGGACTCTTCCCCGGCCGAGCCGTGCAGGACGCGGCGCGTTTGCGACGGACCTCGGGTCGATGTCCGCACGAACCGGCGGCCGGGCCATCGTCGACGCGTTGGCCGCGAACGGCGTCGACACGGTGTTCTGCGTCCCGGGTGAGAGCTTCATCGCGGTCCTCGACGCGCTCTACGACGCGGCGGGGATCCGGACGATCGCCTGCCGGCACGAGGCCGGCGCGGCGCACATGGCCGAGGCCGACGGCAAGCTGACCGGACGCCCCGGGATCGCCTTCGTGACGCGGGCGCCGGGCGCGACCCACGCGAGCATCGGCGTGCACATCGCGCGCCAGGACTCGACGCCGATGATCCTCTTCGTCGGTCAGGTCGCGCGTGGGATGCAGGGCCGCGAGGCGTTTCAGGAGATCGACTACGCGCAGGTCTTCGGAGGTCTGGCGAAGTGGGCGGCCGAGATCGACGACGCGCGCCGGATCCCCGAGTTGGTCACGCGCGCGTTCCACGTCGCGATGTCGGGGCGGCCTGGCCCGGTCGTCCTCGCGCTCCCGGAAGACATGCTGCGGGACGTCGTCGAGGTCGACGACCTCCCGCCGGCGACCCGCACCGCCGCCCATCCCGGCGCCGGTGAGATGGCGCGCGTGCGGTCGATGCTCGCGGCGGCGCAGCGGCCGCTGATGATCCTGGGCGGCAGCGGCTGGGACGAGGAGGCCTGCGGCGCCGTACGGCGCTTCGCCGAGCGCAACGCGCTCGCGACGGCCTGCTCGTTCCGACGCCAAGCGCTGTTCGACAACCGCGACCCGTGCTACGTGGGCGACCTGGGGCTCGGGCCGAATCCGGCGTTGGCGGAGCGCGTCCGCACGGCCGATCTGATCCTCGCGGTCGGCGGACGGCTCGGCGAGATACCCACGAGCGGCTACACGCTGGTCGAGGCGCCGCGGCCGCGGCAGCGCCTGGTCCACGTGCACGCCGACCCCGACGAGCTCGGCCGGGTGTTCGCCGCCGACCTCGCGATCAACGCCGGCCCGGCCGAGTTCGCTCACGCGCTCGACGCGCTCGAACCGATCCCGGCTCCGGCATGGCTGGAATGGACCGCGGCGGCTCGCCGCGACTACGAAGCCGCCCTCGAGCCGGGCAAGCCGCGCACCGGGCTCGATATGGCCCGCGTCGTGCGCTACCTGGACGAGCGGCTGCCGGAGGACGCGATCCTCTGCAACGGCGCCGGCAACTACACGACCTGGCTGCACCGCTTCTTCCGCTACAAGCGGTTCGGCACGCAGCTCGGGCCGACCGCCGGCGCAATGGGATACGGCTTCCCGGCGGCGATCGGGGCGAAGCTGCGCAATCCCGGCCGCGTCGTGGTCGCGCTCGCCGGCGACGGCTGCTTTCTGATGACCGGTCAGGAGCTCGCCACCGCAGTCCAGTACGGCGCGAACGTCGTAGCGCTCGTCGTCAACAACGGAATGTACGGAACGATCAGGATGCACCAGGAACGCGCCTATCCGGGCCGCGTCTCCGCGACCGACCTGGTCAATCCCGATTTTGCGGCGTTCGCCCGCGCCTTCGGCGCGCACGGGGCGCTGGTGACGCGCACCGAGGAGTTCGCGCCGGCCTTCGAGGCCGCGCTTGCGGCGGGGACGCCGGCGCTGATCGAGCTGCGTACCGATCCCGATCGCATCACGCCCCGCACGACGCTGCGCGAGATTCGCTCGCAAGCGCACGAGCGCGGCGCGCGAAGGTGAATCGAGCGGCCGCAGTAATCCTTCGGCCATATGATGGAGCGGCCGTTGCTGGACGTCTCGGATGTCACGCTGCAGTACAAGACGCGCGACCATCTGGTGACGGCCACGTACCGCGTCGGCTTCCAGGTCTTCACGGAGGATCGCTACGTCGTGCTCGGCCCGTCGGGGTGCGGCAAGTCGACGCTGCTCAAAGCCGCCGGCGGCTACATGTCGCCGACCCAGGGTGAGATCCGCCTCAAGGGCGAGGTGATCCGCCGGCCCGGTCCCGACCGCATGATGGTATTTCAGGAGTTCGACCAACTCTTGCCCTGGAAAACCGTGCGCGAGAACGTCATGTTCCCGATGCTGGTCAGCGGGAAGGTGCCCGCTCCGGAGGCGGCCGAGCGTGCGCGCTCCTACATCGATAAGGTCAGCCTGACACAGTGTGCGGACCAGTACCCGCACACGCTCTCCGGCGGCATGAAGCAGCGCGTGGCGATCGCGCGTGCGATGGCGATGGAACCGGATATCCTGCTGATGGATGAACCGTTCGCCGCGCTCGACGCACTGACGCGCCGGAAGATGCAAGATGAGCTGCTCGAGCTGTGGGACGAGATTCGCTTCACGATGATCTTCGTGACGCACTCGATCGCCGAAGCGATCAAGGTCGGCAGCCGCATCTTACTGCTCTCACCGCATCCCGGGCAGGTGAAGGCGGAGTTGAACAGCGTCCCGCGGACCGGCGCCGAGCCGGATGCGGCGCGGCTACTCGAGGAGCGCATCCACGAGATGCTGTTCGCGGAGCCGGTCGAGGCGCAGCTTGCGCGCGCCTGAGCGCCCGGCAACGTACGCCGAGCGCCCCGAGCGTCTCGCGACGACGATCGACGCGAGCAAGTTCGCGATCGCGGTGAAGCCGCTCTCGGCGTGGGAGACGATCGCGAACAACGGAGCGCTGCGCAAGCTCGCGATCCTAGTCGTGCTCGCGCTGATCTGGGAGCTCTACGCGCGGCGCGTCAACAACCAATTGCTCGTGCCGACCTTCAGCGCTACGGTCAGAGCGTTCGTGGCGGCGGTCATCACCGGCGAGCTCCCGATCGCCGTGTGGCACTCGATCAAGGTGCTGCTGGTGGGCTACGGCTGCGGCGTGCTGATCGCGGCGGTGCTGACCGCCCTTGCCACGACGACGCGCATCGGCTCCGACCTGCTCGAGACCTTGACGGCGATGTTCAACCCGCTGCCGGCGATCGCGCTGCTGCCGCTCGCGCTCATCTGGTTCGGCCTCACCCCGCTCAGCCTGTCGTTCGTGCTGATCCACTCGGTCCTGTGGCCGGTCGCGCTCAACACGCACTCCGGCTTCGTCTCGGTCTCGCCGACGCTGCGCATGGTCGGGAAGAACTACGGACTGCGCGGGCTGCGCTACGTCGCGAAGATCCTCATCCCGGCGGCGTTCCCCAGCATCTTGACCGGGCTCAAGATCGGCTGGGCGTTCGCCTGGCGCACACTGATCGCCGCCGAGCTGGTCTTCGGCGTCCAGTCCGGAACCGGTGGGCTCGGCTGGTTCATCATGAACAACAAGAACATCCTGGACATCCCGAACGTCTTCGCCGCGCTGTTCACCGTCATCATCATCGGGCTGCTGGTCGAGAACGTCGTCTTTCGAACCATCGAGACCCGCACCATCCGCCGCTGGGGCATGGCCACTTCATGAAGAGGTATCCTGTGCGAACGCTCATCCGCATCATCGTCGCGCTCGTCTTGAGCGTCGTCATCACCGCGCCGGCCTATGCGGAGGTCACCGAGATCCGCATCGCGCGGCAGCCCGGCCTCGTCTACCTGCCGATCATGATCATCGAGCAAGACCATCTGCTCGAGAAAGAGGCGAAGAAGCGGGGCCTGGGCGATATCAAGGTCAGCTTCTTCGTGTTCAACAGCGGCGGCGCCGCGGTCGACGCCCTGATCTCCGGCAACGCCGACATCGTCACCAGCGGCGCGACGAACCTGCTGACGGCGTGGTCCGCGACCAAAGGCACGCCGCTCGAGATCCGCGGCGTCGCGGGCAACGGCGCGCTGCCGATGTTCCTGCTCTCGCGCGATCCGAACGTCAAGACGTTCAAAGACTTCAGTGCCGCCGACAAGATCGCCGTACCGACCGTGCGCGTGTCGACGCAAGCGATCGTCATGCAGATGGCGGCCTCGAAAGCGTGGGGTGACGCCGACGCGCACCGGCTCGATCAGTACACCGTCGCGATGGGCCACCCCGATGCGCTGCTCGCGCTCGAGACGGGCAAAGACGTCAACGCGCACTTCTCGCTTCCGCCGTACCAGTACCAGGAGCTGAAGATCCCCGGCGTGCACATGGTCCTCAACTCGATCGACGTGACCGGCGGACCGGCCTCGAACGGCGTCTCGTTCGCCACCACCAAGTTCCACGACGCGAACCCGAAGCTGATCGGCGCATTCATCGCCGCCATGGCGCAGGCGGAGGACATCATCAAGAACGACAAGCGCCACGCCGCCGAGCTCTACCTCAAAGACACCAAGGAAAAGCTGACCGTCGACGAGCTGGTGAAGATCATGAGCGATCCGAATTTCGTCTACTCCACGGCCCCGCAGCAGTCGATGAAGTTCGCGGACCTGATGTTCCGCGCTGGAACGATCAAGAACAAGCCGACGAGCTGGAAAGACTATTTCTTCCCCGAAGTCTACGGCCTCAAAGGGAGCTAAGGGCGAGGGAGCCTAATCCGAACCTCCGTGCCCAAACGCCCCGAAGACCTTCGTAGCTACCGCTGGCTCGGAACCGACGGACTCCGTTCGTTCGGACATCGCTCGCGTCTGCTGCAGATCGGCTACGACCGCGCCGACTTCGCCGGGAAGCCGGTCGTCGGCATCATCAACACGTGGTCCGACGCGAACCCCTGCCACGTCCACTTGCGCACGCGCGCCGACGAGGTGAAGCGCGGCGTGTGGCAGGCCGGCGGGTTTCCGCTCGAGCTGCCGGCGATGAGCTTGTCGGAAAACCTGATGAAGCCGACGACGATGCTCTATCGCAACTTCCTCGCGATGGAGACCGAGGAGTTGATTCGCAGCCAGCCGATCGACGGCGCCGTGTTGCTCGGCGGCTGCGACAAGACGCTCCCCGCGCTGTTGATGGGCGCGATCTCGGCCGGTGTCCCGGCGATCGCCGTACCCGCCGGTCCGATGCTGCGCGGTACGTGGCGCGGCGAGGTCCTCGGCTCCGGCACCGACGCATGGAAGTACTGGGACGAGAAGCGTGCCGGCACGATCACCGAGGACGACTGGCACGAGATCGAGGGCGGGATCGCGCGCTCGTTCGGCACCTGTATGACGATGGGCACCGCGGCGACGATGATGTCGATGATCGAGGCGCTCGGCTTCATGCTCCCCGGCGCATCGTCGATCCCCGCCGCCGACTCCGGCCACGCACGAATGGCGACCGCGTCCGGGCGCCGGATCGTCGCGATGATCGGCGAGGACCTGACCCCCGATCGCATCCTTTCAGCGAAGTCGCTCGACAACGCGATCGTCGCGCACGCCGGCCTCGGCGGCTCGACGAACGCGGTGATCCACTTGGTCGCGATCGCACGCCGCGCGGGGATCCCACTGACGATCGACCGCTTCGACGAGATCGCGCGGCGCGTTCCGGTGATCGCCGACATCCGCCCGTCGGGGCGGCTCCTGATGGAAGACTTCTACTACGCGGGCGGGATGCGCGCGTTCCTGAACCGGCTCTCCGATCATCTCGAGCTCGCCTGCCCGACGGTCTCGGGCCGCACGCTCGGCGAGGAGATCGCGGACGCGCAGGTCTGGCACGACGACGTGATCCGTCCCCTCGACCGTCCCGTCTCTCCCTCCGGCGGGATCGCGGTGCTCCGCGGCAACATCGCACCGGACGGGGCCGTCATGAAACCGCCGGCGGCCGATCCCCGCTTCCTGCGGCACCGCGGCCCGGTACTGGCCTTCGAAAGCTACGACGAGATGGCGGCGGCGGTCGACCGCGAGGACCTCGAGGTCACGCCCGATCACGTCCTGGTGCTGAAGAACGCCGGCCCGCAGGGCGGTCCCGGGATGCCTGAATGGGGGATGCTGCCGATCCCGCTCAAGCTCGTGAAGGCCGGCGTGCGCGACATGCTGCGCATCTCGGATGCGCGGATGAGCGGCACGTCGTACGGCGCGTGCATCCTGCACGTTGCGCCCGAAGCGTACGTCGGGGGCCCGTTCGCATGCGTGCAGACGGGAGACGTCATCGAGGTCGACGTCGGCGCGCGCCGGCTGCACCTCGACGTCGCTGATGACGAGCTCGCGCGCCGGCGCGCCGCCTGGACTCCGCGCGAACCGCGCGCCGCGCGCGGATACGGCGCGATCTTCGCGCAGCACGTCGCCCAGGCGAACGAGGGTTGCGACTTCGACGTCCTCGGCCCGGGGCCGCCGCTCACCGAGCCGGAGATCCATTGAAGCCCGTGCAACGACGCCGTTCGCGCCGCCGGATGCGGCCTTCACCGCGTGCGCTCGTCGCGTTGGCGATCGCAGCGGCGGTCGTCATCATCGCGGTCGTCCTGATCGCGCGCGGCGATCGCACGCCGCGTCCCGCCCACGCCGCCGCGCTGTATCATCGCACGACCGCAGCCGCGGCAGGCGCTCCCGCGCAGCCCCCGGCCGCGCCGGTCTCCGCCGCTACGCCCGCGGTAGGGACGCCTGGGGCACCGCCAGGTGCGCCACGGCTCGCGATCATCATCGACGACTGCGGCCAGTGGCCGGAGACCGAGCGTGGCTTCATCGCTCTGCCGGTTGCGCTCACGCTCTCGGTGCTGCCACACGTGCGCTATGGCGCCGAGATCGCGCGCGCCGCGCAAGCCGCGGGGAAAGGCGTGATGCTCCACCTGCCGATGGAACCGAACTCGGGGATCGACCCGGGTCCGGGCGGGGTCACGACGGCGATGGACGACACCGCGATCGCCGCGCAGGTGCGCGCCGACATCGCATCGGTTCCGCTCGCCGCCGGCGTGAACAACCATGAGGGGAGCCGCGCCACCGCCGACGATCGCGTCATGCGCGACATCGCGGCGGTGCTCGCAGAGCGCCGCCTCTTCTTCATCGACTCGCGCACCAGCGCGGCGACGGTCGCCGAGCGTGACGCCGGCGAGGCCGACGTTCCGACCGCGCGGCGCGACGTCTTCCTCGACGACGTCGCCGAGTTCGACGCGACGGCCTCGCAGTTGCGCCGCGCCGCCGAGATCGCGAAGGAAAAGGGAAGCGCGATCGCGATCGGGCACCCGCGCCCGACGACGCTGGCGGCGGTGCGAGCGCTGCTCCCCGAACTCGAACGCGACGGGATCGTGCTCGTCCTCGCACGCGACCTGGTGCGGTAAGCACACCTCGGATAGACGGAGCAAACGATGGCCCTCGACACGCAAAACGCCTTTCAACTGTTGACGTTCATCGCCGCACCGGCGCTGCTGACGAATGCCTCGAGCGTGCTCGTCCTCTCCACCTCGAACCGCTTCGCGCGCGCCGTCGACCGTGCGCGCTACCTCGAGCACGAGCCGGACTCGCCGGAAAGCGAGCGCGCGCTGGTACGGGTGACACGCCGTGCGCTGGCATTGAACCGCGCGCTGACGGCGTTCTACGTCGCGATCGCGTCGTTTGCGATCGGGACGTTCTCCGAGCTGCTCGGGGGCGGGATCGCCGCGATCTCGCGCGGCGAGATCGCCCCGGTGATCACGCTGGTGGGCCTGCTCGTCGCGACGATCGGCACGATCGCGATCGCGACCGGCGCCGGCTTCCTGGTCGCCGAAACGTGGGACGCCTATCGCGGCCTGCGCGAAGAGGCGCGCACGTTCTTGCACGGTACACTCAAGTCATGATCCAGCTCGTTCGCGCCGCCACCGCATCGCTCGCAGCCGCCTTCATGCTTCCGCTCGCTTCATCCGCGGCTGCGCTGCCGAGCCTTCCTGCCGCCGACGCGCAGTTCGACGCGGGTTCACTGCACGTCGCGCGGTTCGGCCACGGCGGCGCGATCGTGTTGCTCCCGGGGCTGACCGCCGGACCGTGGGAATTTGCCGATCTGATCCGCCGGTTTTCGCCGCGCTACACCGTCTATGCGGTCTCGCTACCGGGCTTCGACGGCCGCGCCGGCGCGGCGCCGCCGCTATTCGACGGCTTCGCGCGCGACTTCTGGTCGATGCTCGACGCGCAGAAGATCGTGCGGCCGGTGCTGATCGGGCACAGCCTCGGCGGAACGCTCTCGCTCCTGCTCGGCGAACAGCATCCCGAACGGTTGCGCGGGATCGCGGCGATCGACGGCCTCCCGATCCTTCCGGGGATCGAACGGGCGACGCCGGAGCAGCGCGCCGCGGCAGCGCAGCAAGCCTCGACGCAGATCGCGGCCTTGACGCACCAGCAGCTCCTCGACTACGACAAGGCGTACATGAATTCGTCCGGCGGCGTGCTCGATTCCGAACAGGCCGCTGCCGCTGCGGCGCTCGCGGCGAACAGCGATCCGCCGACGACCGCGCAGTGGCTGCGCGAAGACCTGATCGCCGACCTGCGTCCGGAGCTCGCCAAGATCACCGTCCCGCTGCTCGAGATCGTGCCGTTCAACGCGCCCGACCTGGCCGGCGCCCCGCTGTCGTTCACCGAAGAGCAGAAAGTCGGATACTATCGCACGCTCTTGAGCGGTGCACCGAACGTGCAGGTCGTCTCGGTTTCGCCGGCGCGCCACTTCGCGATGCTCGACCAACCGGAGAAGGTCTTCGCGATCGTCGACGCGTTCCTGACCCAGGCCCGCTGATCCCGCCGTCACCGCGGCGCGCGAGGCGCAGCACGATCTCCGCCGCTTCACGCGCGCGCCCGCTCCAGCGGCTCGTCGTCGCCGAGCCCGGGCAATTCATTTCGCTGAAGGCGCTCGCCGCAAAGAGCGGAACCGGCGGCGTGATGTCGTCGCGCCTCACTGCCGTCTCCCTCGCGCTCCTGCTCGTCGCGGGGTTTCC
>CALEOJ010000142.1 GCA_937910425.1 uncultured candidate division WPS-2 bacterium | reverse complement strand
CCCTACACGACGCTCTTCCGATCTAGCAGCACGATGCGGGTGGTTCCGACCGGCCGCGAGACGACCACGCCGGCGCGCTCGAGGCCGATCACCACCCGGTGGACGGCGTTGGCGCTGGATTCGATCTGGCGCGCCAGCTCGCGGACGTGCAAGCCGTTCTCCGAGAGGGCGAGCCGGATCAGAACCCGGTCGCGCGTCGCCGTGCCGAAAACGGCCGGTCGCAAGTCGTCGCGCCGCATCTCCGGTACTGTCCCAAAAACCGGTACGCATGTCAACAAAGCTGCGACAGCCGGCAGGAGCAGGCCGAGCATTCTGCGCCGAACCCTTGCGAAGCCATGACGCAGACGCATCCGAACAGCTTTTCCGCGCGCGACACCCTGCGGGTCGGCCAGCGGGAGTATACCTACTTCCGCCTTGCGGCGCTGGGCGAGCATCACGATCTCGCGACGCTGCCGTACTCCCTGAAGATCCTGCTCGAGAACCTGGTCCGTTTCGAGGACGGCCGCTCGGTCAGCCGCGACGACATCGAGGCGCTGGCGTCCTGGCAGCCCGGTGCGCCCTCGTCGAAAGAGATCGCGTACCGCCCGGCCCGCGTGCTGCTCCAGGACTTCACCGGCGTGCCGTGCGTCGTCGACCTGGCAGCGATGCGTGACGCGATCGCGGAGTTCGGCGGCGACCCCAAGCGCATCAACCCGCTGCAGCCGGTCGAGCTGGTGATCGACCACTCGGTGCAGGTCGACGCGTGGGCGTCACCCGATGCGTTCGAGAAAAATGCCGAGCTCGAGTTCGCGCGCAACGGCGAGCGCTACGCGTTTCTGAAGTGGGGTCAGTCTTCGCTCGACGGGTTCCGCGCGGTTCCGCCCGACACAGGGATCGTCCACCAGGTCAACATCGAGTATCTCGCGCGCGTCGTGTTCGGCGCCGGCGGTGCGGGCGAGCCGCATCCGAGCGGAAAGACCAGCGCGTACCCCGACACCGTCGTCGGCACCGATTCGCACACGACGATGGCGAACGGGCTCGGCGTGCTCGCCTGGGGCGTCGGCGGGATCGAGGCGGAAGCGGCGATGCTCGGCCAGCCGGTGACGATGCTGATCCCCGACGTGATCGGGTTCAAGCTGACCGGCAAGCTGCGCGAAGGCGTCACCGCGACCGACCTCGCGCTCCAGATCACGCAGATGCTGCGCAAGAAGGGCGTCGTCGGCAAGTTCGTCGAGTTCTACGGCACGGGGCTCTCGCAGCTCCCGGTCGCCGATCGCACGGTGATCGGAAACATGTCGCCGGAGTACGGCTCGACGGTCGCGATCTTCCCGATCGACGAGCTGAGCCTGCAGTACCTGCGGCTGACCGGACGCGCGCCGGAACAGATCGCGCTGGTCGAGGCGTACGCCAAGGCGCAAGGCATGTTCCGCACCGACGACTCGCCCGAGCCGCGCTTCAGCGACACGCTGACCCTCGATCTCGCCGATGTCGTGCCGAACCTGGCCGGACCGCGCCGGCCGCAGGACCGCGTCCCGCTGAGCGACGTGAAGACGACGTTCGCGGTAGCACTCGAAGAGTGGCAGACCGCGCGCGGAACCGGCAACGGCAAGCAAGTCGATCGCTTCGAGGGCGAAGGCGGCGGGACGGCGGTCGCGGTCCATCCGCGCACGCAGCTCTCCGACGGCGCGGTGGTGATCGCCGCGATCACATCGTGCACCAACACGTCGAACCCCGCGCTGCTGATCGGCGCCGGACTGCTCGCGAAGAAGGCAGTCGAAAAAGGCCTCAAAGCGGCGCCGTGGGTCAAGACCTCGCTCGCTCCCGGCTCGAAAGTCGTCACCGATTACCTGCTCAAGGCCGGGCTCACGCCGTATCTCGACGAGCTCGGTTTCAACCTGGTCGGCTACGGTTGCACGACCTGCATCGGCAACAGCGGCCCGCTCGCCGACGACGTTGCGCTCGCGGTCGCCGAAAACGATCTGATCGTCGCCGCCGTGCTGAGCGGCAACCGCAACTTCGAAGGCCGTATCCACCCGCAGGTTCGCGCGAATTACCTCGCCTCGCCGCCGCTGGTCGTCGCGTATGCGCTTGCCGGCCGCATGGACGTCGACCTCACCACCGAACCGCTCGGCCGCAGCGCGGCCGGCGAGGACGTGTATCTCAAAGATCTCTGGCCCACCAGCGCGGAGATCGACGCCGCGCTCGCCGCCGCCGTCTCGGATCAGCTCTTCAAGACCCGGTATGCCGACGTGTTCTCGGGCGACAAGCGCTGGACGTCGATGAACGTTCCGGCCGGCGAGCGCTACGCATGGGACGAGAAGAGCGAGTACGTGAAGCGCCCGCCGTACTTCGACGGGATGCCGAAGGCGCCGGCCGCGGTGGCGGACATCACCGGCGCGCGCGTCCTCGCGGTGCTCGGCGACTCGGTCACCACCGACCACATCTCGCCGGCGGGCAACATCTCGAAGAGCTCGCCCGCGGCGCAGTATCTGATCTCGAAAGGCGTCGAACCCGCCGACTTCAACTCGTACGGTGCGCGGCGCGGCAACCACGAGGTGATGGTGCGGGGCACGTTCGCCAACATCCGGCTGCACAACATGCTCGTCCCCGGTGTCGAGGGCGGCGTGACGCGCTATCTGCCGGCGAACGAGCAGATGTCGATCTTTGACGCGAGCGAGAAGTACCGCGCCGGCGGCACGCCGCTGATCGTCCTGGCCGGCAAAGAGTACGGCAGCGGCTCCTCGCGCGACTGGGCGGCGAAAGGCCCGTACCTGCTCGGGATCAAGGCCGTAATCGCGGAGTCGTTGGAACGCATCCATCGCTCGAACCTCATCGGGATGGGGATCCTGCCGCTGCAGTACGTGAACGGCGCGACGCGCGAGTCGCTGGGGCTCACCGGGGAAGAGACGTACGCGATCGTTGGGACCGCGGCGAAGCTCGAACCCGGCATGACCGTGAAGGTCACGGCAACCGGCGCGAACGGCGTGGAGACGCGCTTCGACGCGCTCGTCCGCATCGACACCCCCGACGAGGCGGAGTACTACCGCCACGGCGGGATCCTGCAGTACGTCCTGCGGTCGCTCGCGACCGCGTAGCCGCTGCGGCTACCGTAGCAGCCACATGCGGCTGTTGCGGTAGTCGAAGACGGTGACGAAGCGCTCGAGCACCGGGATACCGACGTTGCCGAGCTCGGCGGGGTCGTTCATCGCGCCGGCGCTCGCCGCGTTGAGGATGATCGGGACGTCGTGCGCGACGACTGGTCCCAGCCGTAGCGTCTTCGCGTGCGCGAAGAAGCCCATCGACGCGCCGCCGATTGCGTCGGCGAAGCCGATCTGGTGCGTGCGGTAGCGTGCGACCAGCTTGTGTGCGCGGACGAACGGCGCGGTGACGTCGAAGGCGTTCGCGTCGCCGGTGTCGATCGAGATCGCGCCCGGCATACCGTCGAGCGCGCCGTCGATCTCGGGCTGACAGCCCGAGAACCGGAACGCGATCGGCGTCGACATGATGCCGAACGCACCGGCGTCGCGCGCGAGCTCGACGCGTTTGCGACGGAAGTCGAAGCGCGCCGCGAACCGCTGCAGTACCTCGCAGCCGATCGCGCCGTCGAGCCCGCTCGTGTGGTCGTCGACGACCGAGAACGGCTGATCGCGCAGCACCGCACGTCCGATCGTCAGCCGCCGCGCGGTCGCGTAGCGCTGGCGCACGACGTTCGGTCCCATCCCGCCGATCTTGCCCTCGCCGACCGTTTGCAGGCCCGCGCGGCGCGCGGCCTCGGGCGTGAGGATGTTCGACGATCCCGTATCGAACAGGACGCGCAACACCGGGCCATCGTCGATGCGGATCGCGACGACGGGATGTCCGCGCCGCATCTCGAGCGGTACCCTGGTGATCCCGTCGAGCTCGGCATCCTGCGGGCGTGGTGGCGGTTCGAACGCATCGTCCGGCACGTCGTCGGGAAAGTCGGCGGCGCGCACCCGCTCGTGCCAGGTGCCGTACCGGGTCGCGGCGTCGGCGCGGAACGGCACCAGCACGTCGTCGACCCGCCGGTAGTCGGCGAACCGCGAGAGGCCTGCTTCGCCGCGCGAGTCGTCCTCGATCGCGGTCACGAGCCCCGTTGCGCGCTCGAGGGTGACGTCGATCGGTGCCGAGAGCCCGGCGTAGCGCAGCCGGACGACGAGCTCGGTGCTTCGCGCTGCGAGCGGCGTGACGGCCGGGCGCTCGGGGCCGCGACGGCCGAAGAAGTGTGCCCAAGCGATAGCGTCGAGCCGGTCCTCCGCATTGCCCGCGACGATCGGCATCCCGGTCGCGTCGGCGCTCCATGCGCGCGCGCCGTCGAAGCCGTCGGAGAACGAGACCGGCCCGGCCGCGATCCGCTCGACGTAACGCCCGTCGGTGAGATCGTAGAGGCCGGTCTCCTTCCCGCGGACGCCGTCTCCGTCGATCTCGACCCGCAAGCGGACGAACCGGTGCCTCCGCGAGAGCCGGCGAATCACGCGCAGGTCGGGAGCCGTCGCGGCCCGCGCTGCCGGTGCGGGCGACGCGAACGTGACCAGCGCAGCGAGCGCGGCGGAAAGCACCTGGCGCAGCTTCGTGGGCGTGGCAGTATTCGCTTCGTGGCGTGCGGTAGCAGGGCGGATGGTCTCACCGCCGGTCACCCTAACCCTCGCAGAGATCGACGCCGCCGCGGCGCTGATCCGCGCCGCCGTGCAGCCGACGCCCGCGTACCGCTGGCCGCTGCTGTGCGAACGGCTCGGCGTCGAGCTCGTGCTCAAACACGAGAACCACACCCCGCTCGGCGCGTTCAAGGTGCGCGGTGGTCTGACGTACGTCGATGCGCTCCGCCGCCGTGCACCGCACGTGACGCGCCTGGTGAGCGCGACGCGCGGCAACCACGGTCAGAGCATCGCCTTCGCGGCCGCCCGCGCCGGCTTGCGCGCGACGATCGTCGTGCCCGAGGGCAATTCGCCGGAGAAGAACGCCGCGATGCGCGCGCTCGGCGCCGAGCTCGTCGTGCACGGCCGCGACTTCGACGAGGCGAAGGCGCACGCGGCGACGCTCGTCGCCTTCGACCCGTTGGCGGAGTTCGTGCCGTCGTATCATCGCGATCTCGTGCTCGGCGTCGCGACCTACGCCCGCGAGCTGTTCGCGGCGGGTCCGTTCGACGCGGTCTACGTGCCGATCGGCCTCGGCAGCGGGATCAGCGGCGTCATCGCCGTGCGTGATGCGCTGGGTCTTTCGACCGAGGTCATCGGCGTCGTCGCGGAGCGCTTTCCGGCGTACGCGCTCTCGTTCGCGGCAGGCGAGCCCGTCGAGACCGGGCCCGCCGAGACGATCGCCGACGGCGCCGCCGTGCGCGTCCCGGATCCGGCGGCAGTCGCGGTCATCC
>CALEOJ010000141.1 GCA_937910425.1 uncultured candidate division WPS-2 bacterium | reverse complement strand
CCGATCTGTAGCGCTTCACGTTCCCGACCAGCTCCGCGTAGCCGAGCTCGACCGGACGATCGCCGAGCTCGTCTACGCGGAGCTGGTCGGGAACGTGAAGCGCTACGCGCCCGGGGAGGTCGACGTCGCGCTCGATCTCAGCGGCGAGTACGCGGTGCTGCACGTCGTGGATACCGGGCCGGGCTTCCAACACAACGCTCGGTTGCCGGCCGACGCTCTCGCCGAGAACGGGCGCGGGCTCTTCATCGTTGCGACGATCGCCGAAGAGTTCGCGGTGACGCGCTGCCCCGGCGGCGGCGCGCACGCGCGCGCCGTCCTCAAGGGGCGGCTGGATTAGGCGAGCGCGACCGTTGCGCGGAAATAGTAGTCGACGTAGCCGCGCAGGCTGCCGATCAGCGACGGCTTGTCGGGCCAGAACGCTTCGACGAGGTAGAGCGCTTCGTCGGTTCCCGACGTTACGCCGCCGCACGAGATGATGTCGCCGTCGTCGACGACGCGTGCTTCCCAGTCGGGGTTGAGCACGTGCGCGCCGGCCTTCGCGAGATCGTCGAGCGCGACGGGATGCGTCGTCATGCGCCGGCCCTGTACGATCCCGGCGCCGACGAGGCCGAACGCGCCGGTGCAGACCGACGCGAGCGCGCGCCCTTCTTCGTGCTGCGTGAGGATCACCGCGGTGAAGTCGGGGTTGTTCATCTGCTTCGAAATGCCGATCGCGGGCGTTCCCTTCGGATTCTGTTTGTAGCCGCCGCCGGCGACGATCAGCAGATCGGGCCGCTCGCCCTCGGTCCATGGCTGCGTGCCGAACGTCAAGCCGTGGAACCCGCGCACCACGTCCGGTTTCTCCGTCGTGCCCTTGACCGAGACGATGCGCACGTCGGGCGCCGGCAGGTTCTGCCCTTGCAGAATCTTGCGCGCGGTGTCGAGCATCTCGTACGGTGCGATCACGTCGAGCTCGTCGTTGTCGTCGAACGCGAGGATCCGGATCGTCCGCGGCGGGCGTCGGCGTTCCACGCTACACCCTTGCAGGCGCGAACTGCGCGTCCTGCTCGCGGCGCAGGCGCCACAGAAACGAGTCGTCGTCGAAGACGACGTCGCCCCGGCCGATCGGGTGGTCGGCGGGGACGTCGCGGGTCAGGCGCAGACCGTGGGCGAGCCCCATCGGAACCAGATCGAGCTCTCGCGCGAGCTCGGCCGGCATGCACGTCCCGTAGGCCGCATAGCCGCCCTCACCGTCGATCAGCTCGCCGGCGCGCATCGGCGCGCGGGTCGCGCACACGACCTCGGCACGGTGGCCGGCGAACGGCGCCCCGGTCGGCTCGCCGCGGAGCGCCGCCGACGCGATCGAGACCCCGATCTCGAGGCCGATCAGGTGATACGGCCGCCACAGCGCCGCGAAGCGCCCGGACGGATCGGTCGCGATTCCGTACTCGCCGAAGCAGCGCCGCGCGTACGCGCTCTCCGAGGTGAACGTCACGTACACGCCCCACCGCAAGTGGTCGTCGACAAAGCTCTCGTCCTCCCGCACGCAGGAGACGACGTCGACCACACCCGCGTGCGGAAGGATGCCGCCGTCCTCGCGCGGCCGCAGCAGCGAGGGCAGATCGTACACCGACGCCGGTGCGAACGAGAGCCCGTCGCGCGGGACGTCCAGACCCGTCGCGTTGGCGACGGCGACCATCTCGATCGCCGACTTCGTCCCGTCGAGGAACGAGTTGAACATCTTCGGGTTGAAGCCGCCGGTCGCGATCTGCTCGGGCGTGAAGCCGTAGTTCTCGAACGCGGTGTCGGGCGTCGAACGGCGATAGCGGGGTGCGAACTTCGTCCCTTTGCCGGCCGCGACGACCTCGAAGCCGCACGTGCGGGCCCAGTCGACCAGCTCGCAGACGATCGCCGGTTGGTCGCCGTACGCCATCGAGTACACGACGCCGTTGCGCTGCGCCATGCGGTGCAGGTACGGCCCGACGACGACGTCGGCTTCGACCGTCACCATGACGACGTGCAGCCCGCGCTCGATCGCGCGATAGGCGTGCAGCGCGCCGGCTTCTTCGT
>CALEOJ010000140.1 GCA_937910425.1 uncultured candidate division WPS-2 bacterium | reverse complement strand
GTCGTGCGCGCGCGCGAGCGCGCCGCCGCCGTAGCGCTCGTCATCCAGCGCCGCGAGCAAGTTCACCGCCATCGCGCTTTACGCGCTGCGCACGGGACGGACGATGACGCGCGGATCGCCGTCGCGCCGCGGCTGCACGAAGCCGGCGACCTTTGCGCCGGGCGCCGCACGTAGGGCTTTGTCGATGTCGGTCATCGGCACGATCAGCGTGTACCCGATCCCCATGTTGAGCGTTCGATAGCGCTCCTCGTGGCCGAGACCGCCGCGGCGCACGAGTTCCGCCATGATCGGCGGGACCTCCCAGCGCGTCTGCTCGAACACCGCCGCCGCGTGCTCCGGCAGCGTGCGCGGCACGTTCTCGAGCAGACCGCCGCCCGTGATGTGCGCCATCGACTTCACGTCGGCGACGCTGCGGATCGCGCGCACGGGTTCGAGATACGAAGGGTGCGGTGCGAGCAGCGCGTCGCCGTACGTCGTGTCACCGAACGGCGCCCCGTACTCGTCTTCGGCGATCAGCGTGCGCGCGAGCGTGTAGCCGTTGGTGTGCAGCCCGACGGCCGGCAGCCCCAGGATCGCATCGCCCGGGATCACGCGGTTGGGATCGGGCATCGCGTCGATCTCGACCAGGCCGACGATCGTGCCGGCGAGGTCGAAGTGGTCGGCGCGGTAGACGCCCGGCATCTCGGCGGTCTCACCGCCGAGCAATGCGCACGCGTTCTCGCGGCAGGCGCGATGAACGCCCGAGACGACGAGCGCGGCGACCTCCGGATCGAGCTTACCGACCGCGAGATAGTCCAGGAAGAACAGCGGGTCCGCACCGGTGACCAGGATGTCGTTCACGCAGTGGTTGACCAGGTCGGCGCCGACCGTGTCGTAGCGCCGCAGCGCGGCCGCGATCAGGATCTTCGTACCGACGCCGTCGGTCGACCCGACGAGGGCACGCTTCGGATCGCCCGGCAACCTGAACAGCCCGCTGAAGCCTCCCAGGGAACCGAGCTGGTCCGGATGCGTCCAAACGGCGGTGACGTCCCGATAGCGCTGCACCGCACGGTTACCGGCGTCGATATCGACCCCCGCACGCGCGTACGCGTCGTCGCTTCCGCCCGAGGCGCTCACAGCCTGTCCTGAGCTTGTCGAAGGGGGCAGGACGCGCCAACGGCGCGCGTAAACGCGAACAGGTTGTCCATCACGGTCGCTCGACCGCTTCTGTCCTTCCGGAGGAATCCATGCAGGTCCACGTCTCGAACGACGCTGCGACGTCGGTCGCGACCGGCGCGCTCGTCGTACCGGTCTTCGCGGGCGGCGCCGTCACCGGCGTCGCGGCCGAGGTCGATACCGTCCTCGGCGGCGCGATCGCCGATATCTTGGCATCCGGCGAAATCGCCGGCAAGCCGAACGAGACGTCGCTCGTCCACGCGAAGGATGCTCCGTTCAAGCGCGTCCTGGTCGTCGGGCTCGGAGAACGCGAGAAATTCACCGTCGCCGGCCTCGCGAAATACGCGGGGACCGCGGTTCGCTCTCTCGGCAAGCGCGGCGTCGTAACGCTCGCCATCGCGCTGCCGGAGGGCATCGACGGCGCGCTGGCCGCGTCGTTCGTCGCCGAAGGCGCGATCGCCGCAACGATCGACACCACGATCTACCGCACCGAAGCCGACAAGCCGGTCGTCACGACCGCCGTCACCATCCTCGCCGGAACGCACGAGCGCGCGGCGGTCGACGCAGGCGCGAAGCGCGGCAGCATCCTCGGCGAGGCGGTGAACGCGGCCCGTATGATGGCGCTGACCCCGGCCAACGACATGACGCCGACCCACCTCGCGAAGCGCGCGAAGGAACTCGCGAGCGACGCCGGGCTCGAGATCGACGTCCTCGACGAAGCGCGGATGGAGCAGCTCGGAATGGGGTCCCTGCTCGGCGTCTCGCGCGGCTCCGACGAGCCCGCGACGCTGAGCGTCATGACCTACAAGGGCGACCCGTCGTCGACCGAAACGATCGCGCTGGTCGGCAAAGGTCTCACGTTCGACTCCGGCGGCATCTCGATCAAGCCGGCCGAGAACATGCACGAGATGAAGTACGACATGTCGGGCGGCGCGGGCGTGATCGCCGCGATGTGGGCGATCGGGAAGCTGCGTCCGAAGGTCAACGTGATCGGCTTGATCCCGTCCTCGGAAAACCTTCCCGGACACCGCGCGATGAAGCCGGGCGACATCCTCAAGGCGATGAACGGCAAGACGATCGAAGTGATCAACACCGACGCCGAAGGGCGGCTGATCCTGGCCGACGCGTTGTGCTACGCGCGCACGCTCGGCGCGACGAAGATCATCGACGCTGCAACGCTGACCGGTGCGTGCGTGATCGCCTTGGGCCACGCGGCGAGCGGCGCGATGTCGAACGACGACGCATTCGTGGAGCGCTTCCTGAAGACCGTCGCCGATTGCGGCGAGCGCTACTGGCGCCTCCCGCTCTACCCGGACTACGATCAGCAGATCAAGAGCGACATCGCCGACCTGAAGAACACCGGCGGTCGCGCGGCCGGCGCCGAGACGGCCGGAACGTTCCTCAAGAATTTCGTCGCCGAAACGCCCTGGATCCATCTCGACGTCGCGGGCACGGCGTATCTCGATGGCGAGTCGCCGTTCATGGCAAAGGGCCCGACCGGCACGCCGGTGCGTGCGTTCGTGAACATCGTCGAGGATTTCGCGAAGAACGGCGCCCCGGCAAACGGCGTCGCGAAGAGCGCGACCGCAGCGTCGGTGGCATGAACCCGCAAGAGCCGGTGATCCCCGACCCCATGCCGCCCGGCCAGGACCCCGTCGCGCCGGTCAAGGACCCACTGGACCCCGATATGCCGACCGAGTACGACGCCTACGACCAGGCCGAGGCCGACTCGTTCCCCGCCAGCGACCCGCCGGCCGCCTCGGAGCCCGGTCCGGCTTAGGCCTTGAGCGCGGCCTGGCGGTCGGCCTGGAGGTTGCCGTTCGACGAGCCGGGCTGGCTCGGGTAGCGTCCGTTCAGACAGCCGAGACAGAAGTCGGTGCGGTCGCGGCCTGTCGAGGCGACCAGGTTCTCGATGCTGAGGTAGCCGAGCGAGTCCGCGCCGAGGCGCTCGCAGATCTCCGGGACGGTGAGGTTCGCGGCGATCAGCTCGGCGTAGGTCGCCATGTCGACGCCCAGATAGCACGGGTGGACGATCGGCGGTGAAGTGATCCGCAGGTGGACCTCACGCGCGCCCGCGTCGCGCACCAGCTTGACGATGCGCGGCGTGGTGGTTCCGCGCACGATCGAGTCGTCGACGACGACGACGCGCTGGCCGCGCAGGTTCTCGACGATCGGGTTGAACTTCAGCTGTACGCCCTGCGCGCGCAGCTTCTGATCGGGGCTGATGAACGTGCGCCCGATGTAGCGGTTCTTGATCAAACCCTCGACGTACGGTAGCCCGCTCTCCGCCGAGAACCCGATCCCGCCGGGGATCGCGCTGTCGGGGACGGCCATCACGACGTCCGCGTCAACCGGGTGCTCGCGCGCCAGCGCGCGTCCCATCTCGTACCGTGCCACGTAGATGGAACGCCCGCTCAGCACGCTGTCGGGGCGCGCGAAGTAGATGTACTCGAACATGCACAGCGACGCCGGTTTCACCACTTCGGTGTGTTCGGTCCGGACGCCGCGCGCGTCGACGCACACGACTTCACCGGCGTCGAGCTCCCGCAGGTAGTGCGCGCCGACGGTGGCCAGCGCGCACGACTCCGAGGCGATCATGTAGCCGTGGTCGCCGTAGGTTCCGATGCAGAGCGGACGCACGCCCCACGGATCGCGAAACGCGTACACCGCGTCCGTCGTGCACATTACGACCGAATACGCACCTTCGGCGATGCGCATCGCGGCTTTGATCTTCTCCGGCCAACTCTCGCCCGGCGCGAGCGCGATCGTCAGCGCGAGGATCTCGGAGTCAGACGTCGCTGAGAGCCGCACGTCTTCGGGCAGCCGCGCGGCGAGATCGTCGGTGTTGGTGAGGTTGCCGTTGTGCCCGAACGCGAACCGGCCGAGGTCGGAGTCGAGCTCGAACGGCTGCGCGTTCACGATGATCGAGCTACCGGTCGTCGAGTAGCGCGTGTGTCCGATCGCGACGTGGCCGACCAGACCGCCGAGGATCTCTTCGTTGAAGATCCCGTTGATCAGGCCCATCTCGCGGTGGCTCTGAAGCCGCTCTCCGTCGCCGACGGCCAGCCCGGCGCTCTCCTGCCCGCGGTGCTGCAGTGCGTACAGGCCGAAGTAGGCAAGCCTCGCGACGTCGTCGCCCGGCGAGTACAAACCAGTGATCCCGCACGCCTCGTGCAGGACGTCACCGGCCGGTTGTACCGCTTCCTGATCGTACGCCCGGGCCATCGCAGTACCTTCGCGGCCGATGACCCGGATTCACCCTAGTCGCGGCGGCGCGAACCGAAGATCTGCAAGAGCGCGATGAAGATGTTGATCGCGTCGAGGTAGATGCTGATCGCGAGCTCGACCGGCGTGTGGCGGTCGCCGCCGGCGCGGATGCGGCTGAAGTCGACGAGCGTGAGCAGCGTGAACACGCCGAGGATCAGCCACGAGTACGTCGTCGGATGGACCCAGTGGGTGAATATCGAGATGATCCCCACGATGAGCAGCGCGACGAGGGCGCCGGTCGCGATCCCTTGGAAACGACGCCAGTCGACCGAGAACACGAACGCGACGCCGCCCAGCACGAGCATGCCGAAGCCGGTCGTGACGGCGGCATTGACGACGACGTCCGGGCCTGCTGTTGCCGCGTAGAACGCGACGATCGGTGCAAGCCCGATTCCCTCGACGAACGTGAACGCGTAGAACCACAGTAACGCGACCCGCGGGTTGGTGCGGAACGCGCTCATGACGAGCAGCAGGACGATGCCGCCGATGAGGGCCATCTGCCCGGCCCCGAATGAGATCCCGCGGAACAGGTACGCCGCGAGGGCCGTGATCAGGAATCCGACCCCGGTGATCCCCAGGACCTGACCGAGCAGACCCGGGACGCTGGCCGTGGCGCCGCCCGACGGAATGACCATTCGGTACGGGCCCGGCGAAGAAGAACGTGGCTGGTACATCGCGATTCCTAGTACCGCACCGGCGGGGCCGCGGTTACGTCCGGGCGAACCGTCGCGCCGATGGTCGCCGCGTTCCGCTCACGGGTCGCGGTGGCGGCGATACGCCGGTTCCCCGGCGCCCTGGCCGCTGCCGTGGTCGCCTTTCTCATGATCCTGGCGAGCTCACACCTGCGCTCGACCCACCAGAACAACTACGTCCGCGTCGCGTACGCGTGGCTGCACGGCCACATGTGGATCGACTGGCCGGGGCGCTGGATGGACGCCGTCCAGTACAACGGGCACTACTACGGGGTCGACGGTCCGGTCCCGGCGATCTTCATGCTGCCGTTGGTCGCCATCTGGGGCAACGCCGCGAACCAGACGCTGGTCGCGATCGCGTTCGCCGCGGTGGCGACCGGCCTCGCGTGGGCGCTCGCCGAGCGGCTCGGGGTCACCGATCTCTCCACCAAGGTGTTCCTGGCGATGTTCTTCGTCGCGGGCACCGACATCTGGTGGTGCGCGGAGCTCGGCGACGTGTGGTTCCTGGCGCATCTCTGCGCGGTCGCCTTCATCCTCGGCGCGCTGCTCGAGCTGTGCGGGAAGAACCGCGGATGGGTCGTCACGCTGTGCGCGGTGCTCGCAGCCGGCGCGCGCTTCCCCGAAGTCGCCGCGTTCCCGATGTTCGCATGGGCGCTGTGGACCGGCGCCTTCAGCGGCAAGCGGCCGACTCGCTTGGAACGGTTCGCCCGCATGCGCTCGGCGAGCATCGTCTTGGCCTCCGCCGTCGTCGTCTTCGTCGGCTACGACGAGCTGATGTGGGGCACGGTCTGGGATATCGGCCACACGGTGTACTATCACGCCGACGCATGGGGCGCGCCGACCGGTTCGCCGTTCCAGCTCGCGTACGTGCCGTACCAGATCTACTCGTTCTTCTTCCGCGCGCCGATCCTGGTCGAGTGGATGCAGCACGTCCAGTGGCCGTACGTGAAGCCCGATCTCAACGGGATCGCGCTGACGTACACCAGCCCGGCGTTGATCCTGGCCTTCTTGGCGAAGACGCCGCGCAACGTCGTCACCGCGCTGTGGATCACGACCGCGCTCGTCGCGGCACCAGCGTTCTTGTACTACCTCAACGGATGGGTGCAGTTCGGCAGTCGACATTTCCTCGACTTCATGCCGTACGTGTTCGCGCTCATGGCGATCGGCGTTCGAGAGCGTCTCCCGCGCTGGGGCGTCGCGCTCATCATCTGGTCCGTCTTCGTCGGCGCCTGGGGCGTCTGGTACTGGAACAACTTCGTCCGTACCGGCACCTAGGCGGAGTAGACGAACACCTCGTAAAACGGCAACAGCCCCGGGATTGACTCCCAGGGCTGTTCTCCGCTGACGAAGCGGGGTGTAGCTTGATTCTACACTGACGCGTTTCAATCCAGCCCGTCCGCCATGGTCGCGAAAAACTCGGAAACGACGCTCAGATCGCGCTCCGCGTCTTCGCGCAAGATCAGCGATACTTCCGCATCAAGCCGCTCGTGGCGACGGCGGTCGGCGAGCTCGTGCGGCAGCGACGATGAACTGCGTCCGGTTTTTACCGGCCTCGGCATCGATGAGCGCGAGGTCCTCGTCGGGCACGCGCAGCCTGATGATCGCCATGCGTTTATGATACGCGAACCAGCATAGAGGGATGCCTTTCGCGCAATCGAACATATGTTCGATGGACGGGCTTCCTGTCGCTCGGCGGCCGAGCGAGCTTCGGGTCACGGAGATCGCGGCGAAGAGCGCACTCAACCGGGTGCGCGGCATGGGGTTCACGTGGTCGCTGAACCCGTTCACCGGCTGTCAGCACCAGTGCGTCTTTTGCTATGCGCGCGGGACCCATGCGTATCGTGAGCTCGACGGCGTGCGCGAGTGGGGTTCGGTCCTCAGCGTGAAGGTCAACATCGCGGCGGCGCTACGCGCTGACCTGGCGAGCCAGACGTACCGCGGCGAAGAGATCGCGGTTGGAACCGCGACCGATCCGTATCAGGCGCTCGAGGGCAGCTATCGCCTGATGCGTGGGATCTTGACGGCCTTGCGGGACGCGCGCGCGCCGTTTCACATCACGACGCGTTCGCCGCTGATCGTGCGCGATCTCGACCTGCTTGCGCAGTGCGCGCGGCGTGCCGACGTCGGCGTCGCGGTGAGCATCGCGACGCTCGACGAAGCGTTGGCGCGCGAGATCGAACCGACCGTCGCGCCGCCGCGCCAACGGCTACGCGCGGTGCGCGCGCTCGCCGACGCGGGGATCCGCGTCGGCGTTGCGGTCGCGCCCGTCTTGCCCGACGTCACTGACGACGCCGCGTCGCTCGCGAGCGTGGTGCACGCCGCGGCGGGCGCGGGTGCCTCGCACGTCTGGCACAGCGCCCTCAACCTCGGCGCGATCACGCGCGACGCCTATTTCGCGTTCCTCGCAGCGACCCGGCCGGAACTGGTCGAGCGCTATACCCGGCTTTTCGGGCGGGGCCGCTACGCGGAACCCGGCTACGTCCGCGAGGTCGCCGAACGCGTCCGTGCCGCCTGCCGCTCGAGCACGTTCGTGCGGAGCCGCTCGCTGCCGCCGGATCGGACGGGAGCCCAGATCGCCCTCCCTCTAGGGCGTCGTGCCCGGCGCGCGGAAGGTGCGCGCGATGACCAGACGGGCGTGGTTCGTCGGCGCCGCGATCGCCATACTCTTCGAGCCGCTGGCCCTGCCGGTCGCCGCCGACACCGTCCCGGACCTTGGGGTGCTGCGCGAGCGGATCCGCGCCTCCGGCGGCCCGATCCCGGATTCGTGGCGCGAGACCGATGAGACGGTCACCTCGGACGAAACGACGACGATCGAGCACGACTACCGCCGGGGCAAGGACTTCCGGTACACGTTTGACACCGGGCCGTTCCATTCGGAACGCGGCGTGAACGGCGGTCAGCTGTGGCACATGAACGACAACGGTCAGCTGATCGTCGACCAGCCGGATCCCGGAAAAGCGACGCGCGAGGAGACCACCACGACCGTCGAGGCGATCCACACGCCGGTCGAGGGGTACGTGATCGCGACGCTCAACGCGCAGGGCCACGGCCAGAAGGAGTACGTCGACGGCACAACCTGGCGGGTAATGCGGCGCGAGCAGCTGACCACGAACGGCACGATCGTGACGACGCTCGACGACGTTCACGCCGATCACGGGCGCACGTTCGCGCACCACCTGCACGTCGAGAACGGCTACGCGAAAACGACGAGCGATCTGCGCGTGATCGACTACGCTCCGGACGACGTTGCGGTGAACGAGGTCGCCATTCCCAAGCCGCGCCGCGTGCTGGTGAGCTTCCCGAACGGCGCAGGACCGGTGGAGCTGCCGGCGCGCTTCGGCCGCTCGCACATCTACGTCCGCATCAACATCGGCGGCCGCGGGCTCGACTTCGTGCTCGACAGCGGCGCCGGCGGGATCACGATCGATTCCGATGTCGCCCGCGAGCTCGGGCTCAAAGAGTACGGCAAGCACTCGGCGGTGACGGCGCGGCGTTACACGACGGCGCGCACGATCGTCCCGATGATGCGCGTGGGGTCGCTGGTGATGCGCGACGTGGCGATCCAAGAAGTCCCGCACGGCTGGAACACCGAGCCTGGCGTCAAAGAAGTCGGGTTGCTCGGGTTCGACTTTTTGGCCGAGCTCGGCGTGACCGTCGATTACGAGCACCAACGTGTGACCGTCGTTCCGGGCAACGACTACGTGCCGCCGGCCGATCCGGCGACGATCCCGCTCGACGTCCGCGTCGGCGGCGGTCAGCCCCGGGCGAGCGTCGCGGTCAACGGCGCCATCGGCGAGCGCTTCATCATCGACACCGGTGGTGCCGGGACGTTTCTGATCTTCGACTACTTCGCGCGCCGGCATCCGGAGGCGATGCGCGATCGCGGCGGGGGCGGCGACCAGCGCCAGCGCAGCCGCTTGAACGGAATCGGCGGTACGTTCGACGTCGAGGCGTATCAGATCGAATCGCTGAAGCTCGCCTCGGTGAACTTCACCGACTTCGTCGGCTATCGCGTCAAAGGCAGTTCGTACGCACAGAACGACGACGGCATCGTCGGGGTCGAGTTCCTGCGCCTCTTCACGCTCGGCTTCGACTACGGCAACAGCCGCCTGTACCTCGTCCCGAACTCCCGCGGCCGCGCGGCGATGGGGCTCAAGTAGGCGATTCGCGCTTACAGGCGCGCGATGTCGCCGCGGTACGTCAGCGGCGTGCCGCTCGGGAAGCGCGTCTTGAGCGCGGCGATCGCCTCGTACGCGCGAGCGCGCGCCGCAGCGAGATCCTCAGCTCGCGCCGTGACCGTGAGGACGCGCCCGCCGGGCGACGAGACGGTCCCGTTCTCGCGGGACGATGTTCCCCAAAACGCGACGACGCCGTCGCCCAGGTCGAGATCGGCCGGGAGCCCGCTCACCTTCGTGTTCTCGTACGGATAGCGCGAGGTCGCGATGACGACGCCGACGCACGCGTCCGGCGACCACGTTGCCGCGTCGTTCTGGAGCGCGCCGTTCGCTGCGGACGCGAGGTAGCGCGCAAAGTCGCCGTCGACGCGCGGCATCAGCACCTGCGTCTCAGGATCGCCCCACCGCGCGTTGAACTCGATCACGAAAAGCCCGCGTTCGGTCTGCATCAGGCCGCAGTAGAGCACGCCGCGATACCGTTCGCCGTCGGCGACGAGCCCGCGCAGTACCGGGTCGACGACACGCTCGCGCACCACATCGAGCAGATCGTCGGGGAAGCCCGCGGGCGGTGAGTATGCGCCCATACCGCCCGTGTTCGGTCCCTGGTCGTCGTCACCGGCGCGCTTGTAGTCGCACGCCGCTGCGACCGGGATCATCGTGCTCCCGTCGGCGATCGCGAAGACGCTGACCTCACGGCCTGAGAGCCGCTCCTCGATCACGACGTCGGAGCCGCCGCCCGGGATCTTGTTCTTCGTGTACCAGTCGGCGAGGACCGCCAGCGCGCTGCCGCCGTCGTCGGAGACGACCACGCCCTTTCCGGCGGCGAGCCCGTCGGCTTTCACGACCGCACCGCCGCGCCAGCCATCCAGCGCGCGCCTCGCTTGATCGAGATTGTGCACGACCTTGAAGCGCGCGGTCGGGATCCCGTGCCGCTCCATGAAGCGCTTCGCGTACACCTTGCTGGTCTCGAGGCGGCCGGCGCCGCGGTTCGGCCCGAACACCGCGATCCCGGCCTCGCGCAACTTGTCACCGACTCCGGCCGCGATCGCGGTCTCCGGCCCGAGCACGACCAGATCGATCCGTTCCTCCTGCGCGCGACGGACGATCGTGCGTGCGTCGGTCGCCGCAACATCGGGCCAGTTCGTTCCGCGCGTCAGCGTGCCGGCGTTCCCCGGCGCGTGGAACAGCGCTTCGCACGACGCCGAGGCCGCGAGGCGCCACGACAGCGCGTCTTCGCGAGCGCCGCCGCCGACGACCAAGATTCTCATGAGCCGACCGCCGTGCGCCGGGCCATCCCGGAATCCCTGCGCCGTCTCGCGAAGCGTCGGCCATGAGACGACTTGCCGCGATCGTGCTGCTTTCCGCGCTGGTTCTTGCGCCCGGTGTGCGCGGGGGCGCCGCCCCGCCGCAGACCGCAACCGGGATCGCGCTTGACGCGCCGTGGAAAGTCACCGTGTACGAGCTGGCGCGGGCGAAGTTCAAGCATCCCGCCTGGGGTTGGCAGCACTCCGAGCGCGACTACCGTCTCGCGGTCGAGGTGGCGCAGGGCGATCGCCTCACGGTGGACACTGACGTGCTGTTCGCGGCAGCGTTCCTGCACGACATGGCCGCGTTTCCGCCGTACGCGAAAAAAGGGATAGAGCACGGCGACCGCGCCGCCGAAACGAGCGAAGCGATCCTGCGTGACGCCGGCTTTCCGATGGCGAAGTTCGCGGCCGTGCAAGCCGCCGAGCGCGGGCACATGTACTACAGTAATGCCGGGACGGTCCCCGAGGCGATCGCGCTGCACGACGCCGACTCGCTGGACTTTCTCGGCGTCATCGGCGCGGCACGCATCCTGGCGCTGACCGGCGAGGAAAAACCTGACGCGACCGGTGCGATCAAGACACTGCGCGGTTTCGTCAAGGACATCCCGCCGCGCTTGATCACCAACACGGCGAAGAAGCTCGGGGCGCAGCGCGTCTTAGAGCTGGTGACGATCCTCGACCGCCTGCAGGCCGAGACCTACGACGGCGCGGCGACCTGACTCGCGCGGCGCTGCTCCTCCTCCTGGAGCGCGCGCCATTGCACCTTGCCGGTCGGCCCGCGGGGCAGCGCATCGACGAACACGATCTCCCGCGGCAGTTTGTACGCGGCCATGTGCTCGCGCGCCCAGGCGATGATCTCGTCCGCGGTCGCACTCGCGCCGTCGCGGAGCACGACGAGCGCCTTCACCTGTTCGCCGAGCCGTGCGTCGATCGATGCGATGACGCAGGCTTCTTTGATCGCCGGATGCGCGAACAGCTTCGTCTCGACCTCGGCCGGCCAGACCTTGAAGCCGCCGGCGTTGATCATGCGCTTGACGCGGTCGACCAAAAAGAAATATCCTTCGTCGTCGGCGTAGCCGAGGTCGCCGGTCCGCAGAAAACGCTTGCCGTCGCGTTCGATGAACGCTTCGGCGGTCGCCTCGGGCTGCTTCCAGTACTCTTTCATCACCTGCGAACCCGCGATGACGATCTCACCGGTCTCGTTCGGCCCGAGCTCCCGCAACGTCTCCGGATCGACGACTCGCGAGTCGATGCCGAACGTCGGGACGCCGAGGCATTGCAGCTTGGTGCGATCGGGCGGGTTTGCGTGCGTCATCGCGATCGTCTCGGTGAGCCCGTAGCCTTCCATGTAGTTCATGCCGAGCCGCTCGCTCAGCTCCGTGCCGACCGCGGCCGGAAGCGGCGCACCGCCGCCGCCGAGCGCGACCAGCGAACGCAACGCCTCGGCGCGATAGCCGGGATGCGAGAGCAGGTCGACGACCATCGTGCTGATCGCGGTCAGTCCCGTACACTGGTATCGTTCGATCAGCGTGAGCGCGGTCGCAGGATCCCAGCGCGTCATCATCACGATCGTTGCGCCGTTGCACAGCCCCGCGTTCATGTCGCCGGTCATCCCGGTGACGTGGAAATACGGCAGCACCGAGAGAATCCGCGCGCCGGGACCGGTACTGCCGCCCCACATCGGCGTCGCCCAGGTCGTCGTCTGCACCGAGCGGTGGGTGTGGACGCACCCTTTCGGACGTCCGGTCGTCCCGGAAGTATACAGGAGCAGCGCCATGTCCGCGCCGCCGGTGACGATCGGGCTTGGCATCGCCGTGCCGCGAACCGCGTCGGCGAAGCGGACCCAGCCGTCACCTTCGACCGGCGCAGCAGGCGCAGCGACAGCGGCCGGGAGCGCGAGATCGGTCTCCCGCTCGAGGTAGTCGGAATACGCCGCGACGACGACGTGCCGCAGACGATGGGCGTGCGGGCGCAGCCGTGACGCGAGCTCCTGGCCGGTGATCGCCACCACCGCGTCGCTGTCGTCGAGGTACGTTTCGAGCTCTTCGGCGACCAGCATCGGATTCAGCGGAACGACGACCGCGTTCGCGCGCAAGATCGCGTAGTACGCGATCACGAATTGCGGCGAGTTCTGCATGTGGAGCAGCACGCGATCGCCGCGCTTGACCCCCGCCTCGTGCTCCAGGTGTCCGGCGAGCGCTTCGACCTCGCGCCACAGCCGCGCGTACGCGATCGGGGTATCGTAGTACACGATCGCCGAATGATCGGGCCAGCGCGCGGCGGAGGTCGCGAGGTTGTGCGCGACGCTGGTGGCCGGTACCGGAAACTCGCGCGGCCGGCGCTTCGGCCAGTACGCGAAATGACGCTGTTCCAAGGGGAGCGGGTTCCGCCGGTCTAACCGACTAGTCCTTGTCGATTCCCACCAACCTGCCGCCGGTCACGCAGATCGGCGACCGCATCGTGCAGATCCGCCTGCCGATGACCGGCAACCCGATGCGCTACATCAACGGCTACCTGCTCGAGGACGACGACGGGTTGACCCTGATCGACTGCGGGTGGAAGGCCGACGACGTGCTGGCCGCGCTCGAGGAGGGCCTCGCGCTGTGCGGCCATACCGTGCGCGACGTGCGGCGGCTGCTCATCACGCACTTCCATTTCGATCACTACGGGCTCGCCGGGACGCTGGTCGCCGCCGGTGTCCCGGAGCTAGGGATGCACGCCCTCGACTGGTCGTTCTTGCGCGCACGGCGCGAACGCCGCGGTGACGACGACTCGATCGTCAACGCCTGGCTCGAGCGCAACGGCTTGCCGGTCGAGCTGGAAGACGATGACGACTCGTGGGGCCGGTTCGACTACGTCGAGCCGACGCGGATGGTCGAGGACGGTGAACGCATCGGCCGCCTGCGCGCGATGTGGACCCCGGGCCACTCGCCGGGGCACCTGTGCTTCGTCGACACCGTCTCCGGGCGGACGTTCACCGGCGACCACGTGCTCGATCCGGTCACCCCGCACGTCGGCATGTGGCACGACGCAAGCCGCGACGCGATGGGCGAGTACGTCGCCTCGCTGCGGACCGTCGGCGCGCTCGAAACGACCGGGGCGCTGCCCGCGCACGGCGAGGCGTTCCCCGATCTCGCCCGGCGCGTCGACGAGCTCCTCGCGCACGAAGCGGTGCGCGAGACCGACGTGCTGCACGCACTCGACAATGGCCCGAAGACCGCCACCGAGGTGGCAGGTATGCTACGCTGGCGCCGCCGCGGCGACCGCTTCGATCAACTGCATCCCGACCACCGGCAGTTCGCCGTCGCCGAAACGCTCGCACACCTCGATCACCTGCGCCGGCGCAACGAGGTAACCCGCAGCGATTCACCCGCGCGCATCACCTGGACCCGCGTGTCCCCCTGACGTTGGAGGTCACTCCCACTCGACGGTTGCGGGGGGTTTCGAGGTGATGTCGTAGGCGACGCGGTTGACGCCGGAGATCTCGTTCACGATGCGAGCGGAGATGCGCTCGAGCAGATCGTGTGGGAGACGCGCCCAGTCGGCGGTCATCCCGTCCTCGCTGGTGATCGCGCGGACGCCGACGAGGTTGCCGTACGTCCGTCCGTCGCCCATCACGCCGACGCTCTTCACGGGAGTGAGGACGGCGAAGTATTGCCACGGCCGCGGCGAAAGGCGGCCTTGCGCGATCGCCGCGTCGATCTCGCTGGTCACGATCCAGTCGGCCTCGCGCACGACCTCGAGCCGCTCGCGCGTGATGTCGCCGATGATCCGCACCGCCAGGCCCGGGCCGGGGAACGGCTGTCGCTCGACGATCGCGTTCGGGAGCCCGAGCACGCGTCCGGCTTCGCGCACTTCATCCTTGAACAGCGCACGCAGCGGTTCGACGAGTCCCAGCGCCATGCGCTCCGGCAATCCGCCGACGTTATGATGCGACTTGATCTTGTGTCCGGCTTTCGAGCCCGGCGTCTTCGACTCGATCACGTCGGGATAGAGCGTCCCCTGCACCAGGAAACGCACGCCGGGGATCTTCTTCGCCTCTTCTTCGAAGATCGCGATGAACTCGTGCCCGATCCGGATGCGCTTCTCTTCGGGGTCGCCGATCCCGGCAAGCCGCTCGAGGAACCGGCGTTCCGCATCGATGTGGATGACGTTCAGGTGCAGCACGTCGCGGAACGCGGCGACCACCCCCGCCGACTCGTTCTTGCGCATCAGCCCGGTGTCGACGTAGATGCACGTCAGCTGCTTTCCGATCGCGCGCGCGACCAGCGTCGCGGCGACCGCCGAATCGACGCCGCCAGAAAGCGCGCACAGCACGTTGGCGTCGCCGACCTGCGCGCGCACCTTTTCGATCGCGTCATCGACCCATGAGTCCATCCGCCAGGTCGGGGCGATCCCGGCGATCGTGTGCAGGAAGTTTTCGAGGATCGCGGTGCCGGCTTCGGTGTGCACGACTTCAGGGTGGAACAGGACGGCGTACAGCTTGCGCGCGTCGTCGCTCATCGCCGCGATCTCGGAGCTGGCGGTGTGCGCGAGCGGAGTGAAGCCGCGCGGCACGCTCTTGACCGAATCGCCGTGCGACATCCACACCCGCGACTCGGCCGGGACGCCGAGGAAGAGCGGCGAGTCTGCGCGGTCGACCACCAGCTGCGCCGGACCGAACTCGCTGTGCGCCATGCGCGCAAGC
The DNA here is from genome assembly GCA_937910425.1 of uncultured candidate division WPS-2 bacterium. GTDB lineage: Bacteria > Vulcanimicrobiota > Vulcanimicrobiia > Vulcanimicrobiales > Vulcanimicrobiaceae > Vulcanimicrobium. Next base: position 1,495 of record CALEOJ010000140.1, on the reverse strand, counting down.
TCGCCGCCGAAGCGCTTCACCAGCAGCTGCATACCATAGCAGATGCCCAGCAGCGGCAAGCCGCTCTCGTACACGCGAGGATCGCACTCGAGCGCGTCGTCGCCGAACGTCGATTCCGGACCGCCGCTGAGCACGATCGCAGACGGCTCGCGCTTCGCGATCTCGTCCCAGGACGCGTCGAACGGCAGCAGCTCGGAGTAGACGTTCGCCTCGCGCGCGCGGCGTGCGATCAGCTGGCTGACCTGCGAGCCGAAGTCGAGGATGACGACGGTCGCGGGCTTCGCCTGCACGGGAGTGGTCATTCCGGCCAGAGTTCGTCCACGGCGAAGCCGAACCCCGGAAGGATGTCCGGGAACTCGATGCGCTCGCCGGGGGTGACGTTCAGCGGCGCAGCGCCGGCACGGTGGATTTCAACGATGCGTTTCCCGGGGTCGACGTAGACAACGATGTCGATGCGTTGCGACAGAAGCAGGTCAAGCTTAGCTCGGCACGCTCTTTCGCTCTGTTTGCTCGACCGGATCTCGAACACGAGTTCCGGCACGACACGTGCGAACGAGCGCGGGACTTTTGGCATACGAACGCGCGAAACATAGGTAACGTCCGGCGCCATGAGGTCGCCATCCGCGAAGAGAATACCGCCATTCGAATCAAAGACGTAGCCGAGCTTCCTCTCCTCGATCCATGCTTGGATGCGTGAGCCTATCAGCATAACGAGATGGGCTGATACGAAATCGTGGGGCGGCACGACAACATACTCGCCGTTTCGAATTTCCAGATCGTAAGCGGGATGTTTCCGCTGGATTGCGTCCAGTAGCTCCCAATACGTCGGATCGTCTTTGTGTTCCAACCGAACGGCGTTCACGTCAGTACCTCCTCGAGCCGGCCTTGGTCGCGGGCCCAGACCAGTTCCATGGCGATCCGTTCGCCGACCGAGACGTCGCGTCCCCACCGGTAGGCGGTGTAGGGCGTGTAACGCGTGCCGGGCGAGCCCGGGATGCGCAGGCTCACGTCGTAGCAGACGAAGTCCTTCGGCGGGCCGCTGACGATGACGCACTGCAGCGCGAACGGGCCGATCACGCCGACGCCGTCGACTTCGCGCGCGGCCCGCACGAAGCGTTCGCCCATGTCGAACGCCTTCTCCAGCATCGACTCCGTCAGCGTCGCCGCGATGTGCCCGGCCTCTTCCATGCGGACCGGCTCGTCGGCGAGGTCGCGCGCCTGTTTGAACGGGAGCCCGACGAAGCCGTCGCGATTCGTCTGCCGCCGCGTGTCGGTGCCGAGCAGCTCCAACTCACCGAGCACCGGCGACCAGAAGAAATTCAAGTTGACCGTCGGGCCGAGCAAGAACTCCTCGATCACCGCGCCGCGCAAGCCTTCAGGCGTTATGATGCCGTCGTGGAGCAGCCGGCCGGCCATGTTCGTGTACTCGTTCTCGTCGCGCGCGAGAAAGAACGCGCGCTCGAACGAGACTTTTGCGTGCGGCGCCTTGATCATC
>CALEOJ010000139.1 GCA_937910425.1 uncultured candidate division WPS-2 bacterium | reverse complement strand
GTGCGCGCCGCCGGTTCGGCCGCGAGCTCGGCGTTCGCGCGGCGCGGTCCGCCGGGGCCTTCGCGGATCGGAACGGAGCGCCGGATCTTCCCGACCCGGAATCGCAGGCGGGTCAGCTCGCGGGCCTCCGGCAGCGCCCGCAGGCCGCGGACGATCTCGGGCTCCAGGAACGTGAGCTGATGCGACCAGGCCGCCGAGGTGGTCAGGACGATGAGCGCCTCGCGCTCGATCGCCACTGGCTGGGCGGCGCGCGCGACGTCGGCGCCGACGAGCTCGGCCCAGGCGGAGCGGACCGCGACCAGCGGATCCGAGCCCGGCCCCGGCTTCGGCCGCCAGGCGTCGAGAACGCTGCCGAGCCTCAGCACCGGCTCACCGCCGCAGCGCGGATCGTCCACGTCGCGGCCGCGCCGAGGTCGCGCGGGAGCTCGGTCGTGGTCAGAAACGCCTGCTCGAATCCCTCGACGGCACCGAGAAACCCGCCGGCGCGCTCGGCGTCGAGCTCGGAGAGCACATCGTCGAGCAGCAGGATCGGGGCGTCTCCGGTGCGGGACCGCATGACGTCGTATTCGGCAACCTTGAGGGCGAGCACCGCTGTCCGCTGCTGCCCCTGCGAACCGTACGCCGCGAGCGACGTACCGTCGACCAGCAGCCGCAGGTCGTCACGGTGGGGGCCGACCAGGCTGCTGCGGCGCCGGAGCTCGCTCTCGACCGCGGCCGCGAGTGCTTCGCCGACATCGCCATCGGGGTTCGGGGCGTACGTCACGCCGAGCCGTTCGCGCGTCCCGCGCCAGCGCGCGTAGATCTCGGCCGTCGCCGCGGCGAGTTCGTCGACGAACGCGCGGCGCGCGCCGATCAGCGCCGTCGCCGGGCGCACGAGCTCGTCGTTGTACGCCAGCAGCAGATCGCGGTCGGGCGCGATCGCGCCGCGCAGCAGGGCCGACTTTTGCGCAATGACCTTCTGGTACAGCGCGAGATCGCGGTAGTACACCGGCGAAAGCTGCGCCAGCGCGCCATTGAGAAACGACCGGCGCAGCGCAGGACCGCCGGAGACCAGTTGCAGATCCGCCGGGACGAACGTGACGACGCGCGTGCGGCCGAGGAACCGCGCGAAACCGACCGTACCGCCGTTCACCTCGAAGCTCTTGCGCGTCCCCGCGGGCGTGCGCGCGACCGTGCAGCGCAGCCAAATCTCACCCGCGGCGATGCGGGCCTCGCCGCCGATCTCCGCACGCTCGGCACCGCTGCGAATCAGCTCGCTCTCGCGATGCGCGCGAAACGACTTCCCCGTCGCCAGCATCGCCAGCGCCTCGAGTAGATTCGATTTGCCTTGCGCATTCGGTCCGACGAGAATGTTGAGCCCGGGCTCGGGTGCGAAGTCGAGGTCGGCGTAGTTGCGAAAATCCGCGAGCCGTATCCGGTCGATCTTCACGAAGCAACGCGCAGCAGCGCCGTGCAGGTCGCGGCATAATCCATGATTCCGCGGACGCCGAGACTCAGGATGAAGAGTACGAACAGCGCGATGACCGGGCCGGCATAGTAGTAGTAGTTGCGCAACTTGCCGCGGTACGTCTCTCGCCGAACGTAGGACCAGACCGTGAGCCATACGACCGGAACGAGGAACAGTAACGGAAGCCCAAGGTCCACCGCGGGATCCGGCTCGTAGGCTCCGTATCCGCCGTTACGATACCGCGAGACCGGTAGCGTGATGTGCCGGTCGAAGAGGATGCGATTGCAGGCGCCGTGGTCGAACGACGACAGCGCGTGAAGCGCCGCGAAGAAGTCCATGGCACAACGCGGTTATTGCCGCAGCGGCATCAGGACGTAGAGCTGCTGGCCGGATTCTTCGCCGAGCTCGAGCGGGCGGATCGCGGCCGGTGAGAGCGGGCCAAGGAACTCGAGCACCGTCTGTGGCGAGTCGACGTGGTTGAGGATCTCGACCAGGTAGCGCGCGTTGAACGCGATTGCGAGATCTTCGCCGGTCTGCTCGACTTCGAGTTCCTCGTACGCGTTGCCGGTAAGGTCCGACTTCGCGGTGATCATCAGCGTCTGGTTCGCGACCTCGAGCTTGACCATCGAGGCGCGGTCGCCGGCGACGAGCTCCGCGCGGCGCAGCCCGCCGATCAGGCCCTGGGTGTTGACGACGACGCGGCGGTCGAACTTCGCGGGGATCACTTGCTGGTAGTTCGGGTATTGACCGTCGACGAGCCGTACGACGATCGACGTCGCGCCGGCGGTGAATTGCAGCTGGTTCGCGTTCGCGCCGAGCGCGGTGATCTCGACCAGCTCCGCGGTGCCGAGATTGCGCGCGGCCTCGCTGAGCGCCCGCGACGGAACGATGTACTTTGCGGTCCCGTCGATCCCGCGTTCCAGATTCGAGGTCCAGCGTGCGAGGCGGTAGCCGTCGGTCGCAACCAGCGTGATTTTCTCGCCGTCGAGTTCGAGCAGCGTCCCCATCAGCACGGCACCGCGCGCCTCCTCGTTCGAGGCGGCGAAGATCGTCGCGGCGACGCCTTCCCGAAAGCGTTTCGCCGGGATCGAGAAGCTCTGGCCCTTCTGCGCGACGGGGAGCGGGGGATACTCGTCGGCCGGGAGCGCGTGAAAATCATAGTTCGAACGCTCGGCTTTTACCGACGCTCGCGAGGGCGAGCCGGTCAGCTCGAGCAATCCCGCGGGCAAGTTTCCGAGATACCCGCTGAACAAGCGAGCCGGCACCGTGACCGAGCCGGGCTCGGTGATCTCGGCTGGGAAGGACTGTTCGAGCGTGAGCTCGAGATCGGTGGCGCGCACGCGAATCGCACCCTCGTCCGCACTGAGCAGGACGTTCGAAAGGATCGGCACCGTCGTGTGCGCGTTGACGACCTTGCTCGCCGCGCCGACCGCGGACGCGATGTCTTTCGTACTACACGTGAACTTCACTGATCCACCGTTTCGAGAACCGTCGCGGTCCGGTCTTTAGTATATAGAAAGAACGTCGTACCAGCAGTAAGGGCGTGAATAACGGGGACAACTGCCCGACCCCGCCGGTGGCATGGCATCGCGGGCATTTCGGGCTGTGGACGCCGGAGGCCCCGCCTCCACCCAATCCCCCGAATGCGCGCGCATCCCGTTTTTCCACGGTAGTGAACCGGCCCTGTGCCCGGGCTGGGATAGACGCTGTGTATTCGGAAGGGCGCGCCTCTTTCGCCGCCCGCTGGAGACGACGAGGCCGAGGCTAGTCGTTCCCGCCCCGCCCTCGAGGTTACCATCCCGCGATCGAGCGGTGCGGCTAGGTGTTGGTGGTGAACACGAAGGGCGAGCGAGATCATAGTTGCGCGAGAGGTACGCGTTGCCGTACGAGACCAGTCGGGACGTTTCGCCGAGCGCGTAGCTCACGCGCGGCGTCGATCACTCGGACTGAATCTGCGCGATCAGCGAGCGAATCTTGTTGCGGAACGCTTCGTCGGCGTCCATCATGTCGGCGATCTTGTCGCGCGCGTACATCGCGGTGGTATGGTCTTTCTTGCCGAACTCGCGGGCGATCTGCGGCAGCGACGCGCCGGTCAGCTGCCAGGCGATGTACATCGCGATCTGCCGGGGCAGCGTCACGCGCTGATCGCGCCGCTGCGCCTCCATCTCCTTGACCGAGATCGCGTAGCCCTTCGCGACGCGCTCCTTGATCAGCGGGATCGTCACACGGTGCATCGGCGCTTGTGCGACGGCGTTTTTCAGCACTTCGGCCGCGAGCTCGACGTTGATCGGCGACTTCGTGAGCGACGCGAACGCGACGACGCGGATCAGCGAACCTTCGAGCTCGCGGATGTTCGACGGGATCACCTTCGCGATGAAGGCCAGCACCTCGTCCGGAACCGGGACCTTCTCGGTCTCGGCCTTCTTGCGCAGGATCGCTTCGCGGGTCTCGAAGTCCGGCGGCTGGATATCGGTCAGCAGACCCCACTCGAAGCGCGAGCGCAGCCGGTTCTCCAGCGTCTGGATCTCCTTGGGCGGACGGTCGCTCGAGATCACGAGCTGCTTCTGCGCCTCATGCAGTGAGTTGAAGGTGTGGAAGAACTCTTCCTGAGTCTGCTCCTTGCCCTCGAGGAACTGGATGTCGTCGATCAGCAGCACGTCGACGTGGCGGTATCGGTTGCGGAACTCGACGGTCTGGTTGTTCTTGATCGCGATGATGAACTCGTTGGTGAACTTCTCCGACGAGACGTACGCGATGTTCGCGTTCGGATTGCGCTCGAGCACGCGATGTCCGATCGCGTGCATGAGGTGCGTCTTGCCCAGACCGACGCCGCCGTAGAGGAACAGCGGATTGTAGGCCATCGCCGGCGCCTCGGCGACCGCCTGCGCGGCGGCGTGGGCGAACCGGTTCGAGTTTCCGATGACGAAATCGTCGAAGGTGTAGCGCGCGTTGAGGTGGCCGACGCGCAGGTCGTCGGGTGCGGCGGGTTTCGCCGCCGGCGCGACCGACGTCGCCGGCGTCTGGGTCCCGTTCCCTGGGTCGACGACGACCCGCAGCGCGATCTCCGCGCCCAGCAGCTCGTGCAGCACCGACGTGATGTCGGCCTTGAGGCGATTCTCCACCCAGTCGCGGGCGAACGTGGTCTGCACCGCGAGAACGATCTCCGACGGGGTGAGGTCGACCAGCCGCATCGGCTTGAGCCACATTTCGAAGACCGGCTTGTTGTAGAGCGGCTCGAGCCGCTCGAGTGCTGCGGTCCAAAGATCCTGTGGTGCTGTAGCCGAGGTGCTGGTCAGATGCATGCCGTTACCTACGCATAGTCCGGACCGGCGCGCAGAGTACGCGCCGGGGGAGAATGAGCGATGGGGATTGGCCCGGAGGGGGTCGCTTCCTGCGGCGTTTTCCCCCGGAGTTGTCCACTTTTCCACAAGGGGCCGATCCGCGTCCCGCCGAGGCGCGTCGCGCGTATCCACGAGTTTCCCACCCGCACGAACGGCGGCAGGAACCCGCGTCGTGCCTGGTTCGGCGGCTCGCGCGGCACCGGTGCCGTCCACAGGTCTGTCCACCGCTGTGGACAACTTAGGAACCATTCTCGTAACGTGAAATTTCCCTTGACGCTGTGGGCAGCGCGCCCGTATACTGTCTTGTCGCCCCGTCAGGGACCGGCAACCCCGTAGCTCCAGGAGAACTCGCTCGTGAAGCGGACCTATCAGCCGCATAACCGGCGCCGTAAGCGCGTCCACGGCTTCCTCGAACGTATGTCAACGAAGAACGGCCGTCGCGTCCTCGCGGCGCGCCGCAAGAAGGGCCGCCACCGCTTGGCCGTCTAGGGTTTGCGTAAAGTACACAAACCCGCGCGGTCCTCGCTGCGCTGCGGTCCGCGCTCCTAATGCGAACCTATGACTCCCTCCGCCGCCGCGGCGAGTTCGCTCGCGTGACGCGCCGGGGGAAGCGCAACGCCGGAATCCATCTCACCTGCTTCGTCGCCGAAGGCCGCCGGCGCACCCGCGTCGGGATCACGGTCGCCGGATCGATCGGCGGGGCGGTCGTCCGCAACCGCCTGCGCCGCCGGATCAAAGCCATCCTCGATCGTTATCCCTTGGGCGCGCCGCCGTGGCGCGACGTCGTCTTCATCGCCCGGCCCGGCGTCGGCGAGCTCGCCTTTCCGGCGCTCGCCGACGAAGTGGCGCGCGTGTTCCGGCCCGCTCCGTGATCGTGCGCTCCATCGTGCTCGCGGCACTGCGCGGGTACAAACGCTTCCTCTCGCCGCTCTTCCCGCCGGCTTGCCGCTTCGCCCCGACGTGTTCGGAGTATGCGGCTGAGGCGATCGAGAAGCACGGCATCCTGAGGGGCGGTACGCTCGCGGTGGGCCGGCTCGCCCGCTGCGGACCCTGGCATCCGGGCGGCTATGACCCGGTCCCCATTCGAAAGGCCTCCTGACACCCGTGCTCCTCGCCGCTAACGTCTTCTTCGATCCGATCGTGAACGCGCTCGGCCAAGTGCTGACGGCGGTCCACGCCGTGATCCCCTCGTACGGCTGGGCGCTGATCACGCTCGCGCTGCTCGTGCGGATCGTGCTGTGGCCGCTCTCCGACATGCAGTTCAAGTCGATCGCGGAGATGCAGAAGATCCAGCCGCTGGTCAAGCAGCTCCAGGCGAAGTTCAAGAGCGACCCGCAGGCGCTGAACGCCGCGACGATGGCGCTCTACAAGGAGCACAAGGTCAACCCGCTCGCCGGCTGCGTCCCGATGCTCATCCAGTTTCCGATCCTGATTGGGCTCTACTGGGCGATCAACGCGCGCATTGACTCGTTCCACCAGGAGCACTGGCTGTGGATCGGATCCTGGGTCTCCCACCAGTGGCCGGGCGTCTTCGCCCAGAGCCTGGCGGTCCCGGACATCTTCCTGCTCGTCCTGTACGTGATTTCGATGTACTTCACGGTCCGCTACGGCAGCCCGCCCTCGAGCGATCCGCAGCAGGCGCAGACGCAGAAGATCATGGCGTTCGTCTCGCCGGCGATGATCGCGTTCTTCGGCTTCAAGTACCGCTGGGCATCGGCGCTCTATATCTACTGGCTCGCCACGAACGTGTTCACGGTCGCGCAGCAGTACATGATGTTCCGGCGGTACGGCCTGATCGGCCCTGCCGCCGCCGCGGCCCGTGCGGCGTTGAGCGCGCCGGCGATGATCGCGTTCTTCGGCTTCAAGTACC
>CALEOJ010000138.1 GCA_937910425.1 uncultured candidate division WPS-2 bacterium | reverse complement strand
CGCGCAAGTTCGGCGATGGCGTCGTCTCGGGCAACGTCATCGCGTTCGATCGTCCGCTCCGCCAGACGTTCCTTGAGTTCCGCATTGGTTCGCGCAAGCTCGGCGAGAGCTTCGTCCCGAGCAACGACATCGCGTTCGATCGTCCGCTCGGCCAGACGCTGCTTGAGTTCCGCATTGGTTCGCGCAAGCTCGGCGAGCGCTTCGTCCCGAGCAACATCATCGCGTTCGATCGTGCGTTCGGCTAGACGTTGTTCGAGTTCCGCGTTGGTTCGCGCAAGCTCGACGATCGCTTCGTCTCGGGCAACGTCATCGCGTTCGATCGTGCGCTCGGCCAGACGTTTTTCGACTTCTGCGTTGGTGAGTTCGGAGGACACGTGTGGCTTCACCCCCTCCCGTTCCGCCCTATTATTCGCATCGCCCCTCGAATGGTCTGTACTTTAAGCAAGTGGAACATACCGAGCCCTAATTAACTTAGAGCAACGCTCGTAGGCATCAGTCGCCGCTTGTGCGGCTTCGTACACTCGCTGCGGCGGATCGTCCCGGCTCAGCTTTCCCGCTGCGATGACGTACTGCGTCGCCTGGGGGCAGATCCCGTCTGTGAAGCCGGCGGCACCCGCTCGTCCGAACGAACAAGCAACCACGCCCAGCACCAGCAATGCGTAGAAGGTTCTCATGAGACGACCGTTCGATCCGCTACGGCGGCAGGCCCGCGCCGCTATAGTGCGCCGGCCCGTCGATTGGGCAGACGTTCGCGCGCACGGGCTCCGGGGCGCCGAGGATCGAGCGCAGCCAGCAGGTGAGCTGAAGGGACCGAACGACCGCCGGCCCCAAACCGTCGTTGGTCACGTCGAGTTCGATGCCGCCCCGGCCCGGTCGTCGTCGTGAAGGAGATGTACGGCCTGCGAGGCTCGCCGTTCATCGGATCACCGCCGCCCGCTCGTCGATCCAGCGCAGCATCCCGCGACCGCGCTCCGCCTTCGCGAGCGCGTCGTCAAGGTTGTCACCGAGGACGGTGAAGTGGCCCATCTTGCGGCGCAGCGCGGCATGCGCCTTGCCGTAGACGTGCAGCTTCAGATCGCGCTCGCGCAGCAGGCCGTAGAGCCCGCCGAGCGTGTCGCCGGCGCCCGCTCCGAGGATGTTGACCATCACCGCGGGCCGGAACTGGCGCGGCTCCACCAGCGGAAGCCCGCAGATCGCGCGCACGTGCAACTCGTACTGGCTGATCTGCGTCGCGTCGAGCGAGTAGTGCCCGCTGTTGTGGACGCGCGGCGCGACCTCGTTGACGAGCAGCTCGCCGCCGCGTTGAAAGAACTCGACGCAGAACGTCCCGACGATCGCGAGCCGCTCGGCGACCGTCGTCGCGTAACGGCGCGCGCGTTCGGCGATCTCGTTCGGGATGCGGCCGGGGACGATCGTCGTCGCGAGCACGCCGTGGTCGTGCTCGTTCTCCGAGACGGGGAACGCGACGATCTCGCCGCGTTCGTTGCGCGCCGCGATGATCGAGAGCTCGCGTTCGAACGCGATCAACCGCTCCCAGATCAGCGGCCGGCCCTTCGCGGCGCTCCACGCTGCATCGGCGTCCTCGCGCGAGCGAACGACCCACTGCCCCTTGCCATCGTAGCCGCCCATCGTCGTCTTCAGCATCGCCGGAAACCCGACCGCCGCCTCGGCGGCGCCGAGCTCGTCGCGCGTGCGCACCGGGCGGAACTCCGCGGTCGGGATCCCGCAGTCGCGCACGAAGTTCTTTTCGAGGATGCGCTCCTGCGTGATCCGCAGCGCGGTCGATCCCGGATGCACGATCCGCCGGTCGGCCTCGAGCGCGAGCACCGATTCGAGCGGGATGTTCTCGAACTCGTAGGTCACCACGTCGCTGCGCGCGCCAAGCTCGCCGATCGCGCGCAGATCGTCGTATGCCGCGACGATCTGCTCGTCGGCAACCTGTCCGCACGGAGAATCCGGCAACGGCTCGAGCGTGACGACGCGGAACCCCATCCGCTTCGCCTCGAGCGTGAGCATCCGCCCGAGCTGCCCGCCGCCGAGGATCCCGATCGTGCGGATCACAGCTCGGTGCGCTCGACGTCGGCGGCGATACGGGCGGTGCGCTCGCTCAGCGTGCGCGCGAGCTCCGCGTCGTGGAGCGCGAGGATGCGCGCGGCGAACAGCGCGGCGTTCGCAGCGCCGCCGATCGCCATCGTCGCGACCGGGACCCCGGCCGGCATCTGCGCGATCGAGAGCAGCGAGTCGAGCCCGTTGAGTGCCTTCGACTGGATGGGGACGCCGATGACGGGCAGATCGGTCTTGGTCGCCACCATCCCCGGGAGGTGCGCGGCCCCGCCGGCGCCGGCGACGATCACCTCGATCCCGCGCGCCTTCGCCTCGCTCGCGTAGCGGAACATCAGATCGGGCGTGCGGTGCGCCGAGACAACGCGCATCTCGAACGGGATGCCAAGCTCTTGCAGCGTCGTCGCCGCCGCGCGCATCGTCTCCAGGTCGGACGTCGAGCCCATGATGATCCCGACGCGGGGCGCAGCGCTCATCGCCGAGCGCGTTCGGTCTGTGCGCGCGACCGCCCTCGGTCGCGCCGCCGTCAGAGCGCCGTCAGCGTCCAGCGCACGGAGGTCGTGGTGTCGCCGGTCGTACCGGAGCCGGCGTGCACGACCGTCGTCTCGCTCCCCCGCGCGAGTTGCAAGCGCCCCGCCCGAAACGTCGACTCGACGTGCAGCGTCGCGGTCGCGGGAACGGTTTGCGGCACCGGTGCCGCGGCGTACCCGCCTTGGCCCTGGCCCTGGCCGTAGCCACCCTGGCCGGGGGCACCTTGCCCGGGGCCACCTTGGCCGGGGATGCCTTGGCCCGGGTTGCCCGAGCCGCCGCGCCGTCCTCTGCCGTAGCCGCCGGTCCCGCCGCCCTGCGGGTAGGCCGGCTGGGTCGCGCCGGTCACCGCCGCAGCGACGCGGATCTCGCCCGTGCCGTCGGCGACGACGGTCGCCTCGGTCGCGACGGCGTTCTGCAGCTTGGCGATCATCGCGACGCCCGGCTCGGAGGCGCCGAACGCCACCGAAAACGGCCAGTTCCGCGTGCTCGCCGTCGGACGCGCGGCGATCAGCGCGCTGACGATGCGCAAGCTTGCAGGCACCTCCGCACCGGCGGCCCCTTGGGCGCCGGATTGCGCCCGGCCGTACTGCCCGCGCCCCTGCCCCTGGCCCTGGCCCTGACCTTGGCTCTGGCCCTGCCCGGGTGTCCCGGCGCCGGGGAGTCCGCCGATCGGTCCGTCCATCGGGAGGTCGGAACCCGCTTGCCGCCCGCCGCCGTTGGCGGACTCTGTCCGCCGAGACTCCGCCTGATCGAAGCGGAGCGAGCCGTCTCTCTGCACGCGGGCGACGAACGCGCTGGCCTGGCCCTCGTCGGGGCTGATCGTGACCGCCACGCGGTCGTTCACGACGCGCGTCAGCGTCACCACGGCGTGCGTGCCGCCCGCTCCGCGCGTACCGTTCTCGATCGCGTCGTAGTGGAACGAGACGCTCGCGCCGACGTGCGATGGAATCAACGAAGGGCTCGGCGGTGCGACGGAAACGGCGAGGGTCCCGGCCAGCGTCAGCGCGAGCAGAGCCGCGGTGCGGACGGACGATGATGCATTCACGGTCCCACTTTCGCACGAATTGCTCACAAGCGCATGAGCCGCGGTATGCTGGACCGGATGCGGTTCTCGCTCGGGATCAACTACTGGCCGCGCCGCTCGGCCATGGCGATGTGGCGCCGCTTCGACGCCGGCGAGATACGCGAGGATTTTGCGCGGATCGCGGGGCTCGGCTTCGACACGGTGCGGCTCTTTCTGCGATGGGACGACTTCCAGCCGCAACCGGAGACGATCGACGCAACGATGCTGGCCCGGCTGGAGGCGGTGGCCGACATCGCGGCCGAGGCGGGACTGCAAACGATGCCGACGTTGTTCTGCGGTCACATGAGCGGTGTGAACCTGCTGCCGTCATGGTCGCTCGATCCCGCGACGCCGCACGGGCGCTTTCGCACGATCGCGGGCGAGGACGAATCACCGTACGGGATCGGCGATTTCTACTCGGGGCCGCTGCTCGATGCGCAGCTGCTGTTCGCGCGCACGGCCGGCGAGCGCTTGCGCGCGCATCCCGCGGTCTTCGCCTGGGACTTGGGCAACGAGTTCAGCAACCTGCGCGAACCATCGAGCGAAGCCGACGCGGCGAACTGGAGCCGGCGGCTCACCGCGGCCCTCGAAGAGAGCTCGGGGATCCCCGTGACCGCGGGGACGCACGGCGAGGACCTGACCCGCGACCGGGCGCTCCGGCTCTCGTCGCTGTGCACGCCGTTCGCGGTCGCGACGATGCACGGCTACAGCGTGTACAGCACGTTCGCGCGGAGCCGGCTCGATCCGGAGGTCGTGCCGTTTCTGGCGATGCTGGCCGCGGCGTTCTCGCACAAGCCCGTGCTCTTCACCGAGTTCGGCAACCCGACGTGCCCGCCGGGAAAGCTCTCGCCGTACGAGCGGGTCGCACTCCCGGGCGAGCCGCCGAACCCAACGGTCTCGCCCGACGATCCGGTGCTGGCCGCGTACGCCTGCCTCGACGAGGACGAGATGGCGGCCTACTGCCGGAACGTGCTCGAGCGGCTGCACGCCGACGGCCGGCTGGGGGCGTACTGGTGGTGCTGGGCCGACTACGACGCGGCGCTGCGCGCCGAACCGCCGTTCGACCGCGCGCCGCACGAGCTCAGCTTCGGGATCGTGCGGAGCGACGGCAGCGAGAAGCCGGTCGCCGCGGCGCTCGCGGCGTTCGCACGCGAGCGGCGCACGGTGATCGCGGCGCAGGAGATGCCGATGATCGCCGAGGCCTACTCCTACCGCACGCTGCCGACCAGCACGCGGACGCTCTTCGAGGCGTTCCTCGGACGGGTCGAGGAACGCCGGAGCAGCGCGCGGTAAGCGGTCGGGATGCGTGAAAACCTGGTGAAGCGCCGGCTGGCGGCCGGTGAGGCCGCCATCGGCTCGTGGCTCTCGTTCTCCGACGCACTGTCGGCGCAAGCGATGGCGAGCGCCGGCTGGGACTGGCTGCTCGTCGACATGGAGCACGGCCCGATACCGCTCGGCGACGCCGCCGCGATCGTCACGGCGCTGCACGGCGCCGGCGTCGTCCCGTTCGTGCGCCCGGCCTGGAACGAGTCCTCGCAGATCCAGCCCGCGCTCGATCTCGGCTGCTCGGGGATCATCGTTCCGGTCGTGAACGACGCCGCCGACGCGCGCAAGGTGGTGCAGGATGCGCGCTTTCCACCGCTCGGCGAACGCAGCCGCGGCGGGATCCGCACCCCGCTGTCCTTTCGCACCGACGCGATGACGTATTTCGAGCGCGCCAACGAAGAGATCGTCGTGCTGACGCAGGTCGAGACCACCACCGCCGTGCGCAACATCGACGAGATCCTCGCGGTCGAGGGGATCGACGGCGTCTTCGTCGGTCCGAACGATCTCGCCGCGTCGATCGGCAAGCGCTGGCCCGACGTGTGGGAGCACGACGACGGTTACATGGCGATGGTGAAGAACGTCGCGGACGCGAGCCGCAGCGCCGGCAAGGTCGCCGGCTTCCTCGCGCGCGATGCGGCGATGGCGAAACGCGTCGTCGAGCTCGGCTATCGCTTCGTCGGCGTCTCGGGCGACGGAAACTTCGTGATGGGTGCGGCGAAGCGCACGCTCGACGATACGCGCGCTGCGCTCGGCTGATGAGCGTCATCGTGGTCACCGGCGCGTCGAGCGGGATCGGGGCGGTGA
>CALEOJ010000137.1 GCA_937910425.1 uncultured candidate division WPS-2 bacterium | reverse complement strand
GGGATCGGCCGCGCGCTCGCGGTGCGCGCCGCGCGGGCCGGGTACGACGTGGTTGCGATCGGCCGCAACCGTGCGGCGCTCGACGCCCTCGCCGAGCGGGTGCGGGCCGAGGAGGGCCGGATCGTCGTCGACGCCTTCGACGTCGGCGAGCCCGCGAACGCGCGCGCGATCGTCGCCGTGGCGCGCCGCGCCTTCGGCCGCATCGACGTCCTCGTCAACAACGCCGGACAGGTCGCGGTGGGGCCGCTCTCGCAGCAGAGCGACGACGCGCTCCGCGCGCAGTTCGGGACGCACGCGATCGGCCCGATCGCGCTCGTCCGCGAAGCGCTCCCGCTGTTGCGCGAATCACGCGGTCACGTGTTCATGCTCGGCAGCGGCGTCGCACGCGTTCCGGTCGGCGGACTCGGCGCGTACCCGCCCTCGAAAGCGGCGACCCGCTCGTCGGCGTCGATCTTGCGACGCGAGCTGAAGCCCGACGGGATCGCGGTGACCTACGTCGACCCGGGCGCGGTCGACACCGCCTTCATGGCGCGCGCCGGGATGCCGGGCGCACCGGCTTCGATCCTCGCGACACCCGAAGACGTGGCGCGGAAAATCTTGCTCGCGGTGCGCACGCGACCGCGCGTCTTGAACGCGGTGCCGTGGCAAACGGCGTTCGTCGCGCTCGCCGAGCTCTTCCCGCGCGTCACCGATTTCGTGCTCGAGCGAAACCCGACGCTCGTCGGCGCCGCCGACGCTCCGGCGCCGGCGCTCGAAGCGGCGCCGCCACCGGCTCTCGAGGCAGCGCCCCCGGCGACGCTCGAAGCGGCGCCGTCAGCGGAAGCGTCCGGCTTCGACGAGGCGCTCGAACCGGTGCGCCGCCGCATGGAACGCGTGAAGCTGCGCGAGGAGTTCGTGCGCGAACTGCTGCACGCAGGCGACGTGCTCGACGCGCACGAGGTCGCGCTGCGCTGGGCGGGGATGCCGAACAAGAACGAGCGCGCTGCGACGAACGAGGTGCTCGACGCGCTCGCGGGCGCCGGCTTCCTGCAGCGCGAAGGCGAACGTTTTCTGGTCGTGCGCGGCCCGGACTGATGTACGGTGACGCAGCAGCAGCTCACCGGCCTGCGCGCGCGGCTCGTCGCCCACCTCAGGGCACGCGGCGACGTTCGCACCGAGCGGGTAGCGGCGGCGTTCGAACGCGTCCCGCGTCACCTCTTCGTCCCTGAGCTGGCGCCGGAAGAGGTCTACACCGACCGCTCCATCGCGATCAAGCTGCAGGACGGCGTACCGATCAGCTCGTCCTCGCAGCCCGCGATCATGGCCGAGATGCTCGAGATGCTCGCGCCCGCAGCGGGCGACGGGGTCCTGGAGATCGGCGCCGGCAGCGGCTACAACGCCGCGCTCCTCGCCGAACTGGTCGGGCCGTCCGGTTACGTCGAGACGATCGACCTCGACGACGATCTGGTCGCGGCGGCGCGCTCGCATCTCGATGCGGCCGGATACCCGCACGTGCGCGCGATCTGCGCCGACGGCGCACGCGGCGACCCGCACGGCGCCGCATTCGACGCCGTCATCGCGACCGTCGGCGTCGAGCGGATCCCGCCGGCGTGGATCGCGCAGCTGCGCGACGGCGGACGGCTCGTCGCGCCGCTGACGATCCGGTCGATGCAGAAGGTGGTCGCCTTCGAACGCACCGCCGCGGGATTGGAGAGCCGCGCGATCGTCGACGCCGGCTTCATGATGCTGCGCGGCCCGTCAGCGAGCGAGGAGACCCGCACGATCGCGCTCGGCGATCCCGCGATCGTGCTGCGCGTGCTCACCGCGCACGCGGGCACCCTGGACGGCAGCGGCCTCGCACACGTGCTGCGCGCACCTGCGTACGACACGGTGCCGGTGCGGCGCATCGGACTCGAAGACACCTGGAACGGATTTTCGCTCTGGCTCGCGCTGACTGACGACGCGTCGTGCCGGTTGACCGCGAGCGGACCGCGCGTCCAGGACGGCACCGTCCCGAACCTCCTGCTGGGCGGTGAATCGCTCTACGGAACCTCGGCGACGTTCGGAATCTGCTCCGCCGGGGAGCTGATCGTGTTCGCGCGGCGCGGCAGCTACGAGGTGGTGCTGCGCAGCTTCGGCACGCCCGCCGGCGGGCTCGCGCGCATGCAAAACGCGATCGCCGCCTGGGACCGCGCCGGTCGCCCCGGCAACGCGCAGCTGCGCATCACGGTCGCGCCTGACGGCACGATGCGCACCGCCTTCGCTTAGCTACCAGTACGCAACGTCTTTTTGCTGCGTGTCCTTGTACTTGCCGTAGACGTCGGGGTTCGCTTTGAACTGGTGCTCGAGATCGGCGATGCGCGCGTCGTCGATCGGGTGATCGCGCAGCCAGAAGTTCTGGCCCGCCCCGTACTCCTCGGTCATCAGCTGGAAGAACCAGACCATCCCCCACGGGTTGAACAGCCCGGTGGCGGCCATGATCCGCGCACCTTCCTCGTCGGCCTGCGCCTCGATGTGGCGCGACTGCGCGGCGTCGCTTCCGGCGACGGCGAACTGCGAGCCGTAGTCGATCGCGGCACCGGCCAGCGGACCGAGCACGATCTGCGCCAGGATCGAGCCGATCTGCGCGGCCGTGCTCTTCTTCTGGAGCGCCGCCATTCGCTGGGCGACGTGGTGCAGCACCATGTGGCCGGTCTCGTGCGCCAGGACGCCGGCCAGCTCGTCGCGGTTCTTCGCCATCCGCAGCAGCGGCTCGTTGATGTAGACGTTTCCGCCCGGAACCGCGAAGGCGTTCGCCGAGTCGCCACGCACGATGTAATAGCGCATCGGATAGGGATACCGCGACTTGACCGTCTCGGAGATCACCGACCCGATCTCGTTGAGGTGCTCGTAGAACGGCGAGTCGAAGAGAAGATCCCCGTCCTCGCGGAGCTTGGCGAAGACCTCGCGGCCGACGGCAGCCTCGTCGATCGCCGCCAGGGCGGGCAGCACGTGCCCGAGCTGCGTGACGCCGACGGTGGCGATGAGACTGCGGACGAACGCTCTGCGTTCCATCGTACGTATTCCCTCGGAAAGGACGGCGGTTGACTCAACAACGGTATCCCTGGATCGTCGGTTGCGTAGTGCTGGCGGTTCTCCTCGGCTCCCCGCCTCGGCTCGCCGGCGCGGCGACGTCGCGCGTCACCGTCCCCCTCGGGGCGCTGACCGGGCTCCACGACGCCGGTCCGGCCGACAGCCGCACGACGCTGCACCTCGCGATCGAGCTTGTGCCGAAAGCCGACCTCGACGGGCTGGCGGCCCGCATGAGCGACCCGACCGATCCGGCCCACCGCCAGGTGCTGACGCACGCGGCGTTCGTCGACCGCTTCGGCCGCCTGCCCGACGCGCGCGCCGCCGG
>CALEOJ010000136.1 GCA_937910425.1 uncultured candidate division WPS-2 bacterium | reverse complement strand
CGCGAGCTGCGCTCGCGACCGCAGGCCCAGCTTGGCAAAGGCGGAGGAGAGATGGCCTTCCACGGTCTTCGCGCTGATGCCGAGCGCGGCAGCGATCTCCCGGTTGTCACGGCCCGCGAATACGTGCAGCGCAACCTCCCGCTCCCGCCGTGACAAGGGCGCCAAGCCGCGCGGGAGTGGCGCGCGATCCATCAGCTGTTCAGGAAGTTCGCGGATGGCGTTTGCGCGTGCTGCGCGTGCGGGTCGGCTCATCGCAAACTCCCGTGGGAAGCCGGGTCGCGGCGCCGCAAAGCTGCCGCCGCGTGTGACGATCCTAGCGGCACGTGCCACCCGTGCGTATCCGGGAAATCCCTGGTTCTGAGAGCCGCTCGTTCAGAGGTGCGCGGCGACGAACTCCAGGAGCGCCGGGGCGCTGGCCCGCCAGAAACCGTCGTCGTGGCAGCCCTTCTCGACCACCACGTCGGCCGTCGGGCACGCTCGGGCGAAGGCGCGGACACCGGGTGCGAACGGATCGCTCAGGCCGCAGCGAATCCGCACCGCACGGCCGCGGAGCGTCCGCGCGTGCCCAACGACGTCGTAGCGCGCAAAGTCGACCGCGCTGTCGAAAGCGCCACCGACGCTGCCGCGCTCGTCTTCGTAAGACGGAAAGAGCGCGGGCCCAGCGACCGCTACCGCCCGATAGCGCTCCGGTTCACGTTCCGCCGCGAGCAGCGCACCGTATCCGCCCATCGACATCCCGACCAACGCTTCACGCTTCGGCCGCGAGCCGGTGAGGCTTGCGACGACGGCCGGCAGCTCGTCGGTGACGAGAGACAGGCGATCCTCGCCTGACGCGCGCGGGTGGAAGTACGATTCGCCCGCATCGAACGAAACCAGAACCGAGCGCCGCAGTATCGGGTTCGTCCGCATCGTCGCACCAAACGGTGCGCCGTAGTTGAGTCCGGCAAAGACCTCGCGCGCGACTACGCTGCGGCCCGGCAGCACGTAGATCGCCAGGTCGATCGCGTGCCGGTCTACATCATCGCCGACCGCCAAGACGTATCCGACCGGCTGCCGAACGTGACGCGAGCGCAGCGATCCCGCGATCATGACGATCCCGGTCGGCGGCGTGTACGGCACGTCGACGCAGCCCTTCACGGCAACGCGGACGCGATCGCGAATCACGGCGCACCCCGCCAGAGGAAGCGCTGCCAACCCGAGCAGCATCGTGTCGCGCCGCACGGCTAGTGTGCGAACGCTCCGGTGTGCGTCGCTTGGTACTCCTGCAGCGAGCGCGGCGGACCGGCCTCGGACTCCAGCGAGGTGACCAGCGCGTGCGCGGTGTCGAGCGAGGTCAGCGAGGCGATCGACGCTTCGACGGCGGCACGGCGAATGCGGTAGTTGTCGGTCGGACCGCGGCCGCTTTTGAAGTCGTTGATGACGAGGTCGATCGAACGCTGCTTGATCACGTCGAGCACGTCGGGCGCGCCTTCGCCGATCCGGTTCACGCGCTCGCCTGCGATCCCGTGCTGTTGCAGAAACTCGAATGTCCCGGGCGTCGCGACGAGGCGGTGGCCGAGCGCGACGAGCCGGCGCATCAAGCCGACGGCGTCGGGCTTCTCCTCATCGCTGATCGAGACGAGGACGCGCCCGCCCTCGCTCGGCAACCGGATCCCCGCGCCGACGAACCCCTTGCGAAGCGCGCCCGCGTACGTCGCATCGATCCCGAGCACCTCACCGGTCGACTTCATCTCGGGGCCGAGCATCGTCTCGACGCCGCGCATCTTCGCGAACGAGAACACCGGCACTTTGACGACGACGTAGTCGGGCTTCGGCCGCAACCCGATGCCCCAGCGCAGGTCGCGCAGCTTCTCGCCGAGGGCGATCCGCGTCGCTGCCGAGACGAGGTTGATCCCCGTCGCCTTCGAGATGATCGGGACGGTACGGCTGGCGCGAGGATTCGCCTCGATGATTAGCAGATCGTCGGTTCCTTCCGGAATGACGAACTGGATGTTGATCAAACCGCGGATCCCGAGTTCGCGCGCGATCGCCGCGGTGACGTCGACGATCCGCTGCTCCATCGCGTCCGACACGGTCTGCGTCGGAAAGACGCTGATCGAGTCGCCGGAGTGAATACCGGCCCGCTCGACGTGCTCGAAGATGCCGGGGATCAGGATGTCGTCGCCGTCGAACGCCGCGTCGACCTCGACCTCGCGCCCGCGCATGTACTTGTCGATCAGCAGCGGCGCGCCCGGCGTGATCGGTGGCGCGCTCTCGACGTACGACGCCAGCTGGCCCTCGTTGTAGACGATCTCCATCCCGCGTCCGCCGAGGACGTACGACGGACGCACCAGCACCGGGAAGCCGATCTCGCGCGCGGTCGCACGCGCTTCGCGGAACGTGTTCGCCGCGCGGCCGCGCGGGCGTGCGACGCCGAGCTTCTCGAGCGCGGCGTCGAACTTCTCGCGGTCTTCGGCCATGTCGAGCGAGCGGCGGTCGCTGCCGACGATCGTGATCCCGCGCTTCGTGAGCTCGTCGGCGAGATTGATCGCGGTCTGGCCGCCGAACGCGAGCATCACGCCGCGCGCGTTCGTAGCGCGCGCGGTCGCCTCGACCTCATCGGCCCCCGGCGGTTCGAACACCAGCACGTCGCTGACGTCGAAGTCGGTCGACACCGTCTCGGGATTGTTGTTGATGACGACCGCTGCGAAGCCGGCCTCGTGCAGCGCCCACGCCGCGTGTACGCACGAGTAGTCGAACTCGATCCCCTGACCGATGCGGATCGGCCCGCTGCCCACCACGACAACGGCCTCGCGTTCGGGCGGACGCATCTCATCGGCCTCACCGCGCGAGAGATAATAGTAGGGCGAGGTCGCCGGAAACTCGGCCGCCGCCGTATCGACCATGCGGAACGCCGCCGGGATACTGCCAGGTTCACCCGCACCCTTCGACAAGCTCAGGGTGACATCGGCGGGAGCGCTCAGGGTGACAACGGGGGCGACGTCGCTGCTATCAATGTCACCCTGAGCGCCCCCAACGATGTCACCCTGAGCGCCCCCAACGATGTCACCCTGAGCTTGTCGAAGGGTGCGGCCGCGCTGAGACAATGTCTCGATTCCACGCTGCGAATAGCCCGACTCCAGGGCTAGCCGTACGTCGCCGGCGTCGCCGTGCGCTAGGCGCTCTTCCAGGTCGACCAGCGCTTGGAATTCCCAGAGCCAGAAGCGGTCGATCGTCGAGAGCGTGTGGAGTTCGTCGACGGTGCGGCCGCGGCGCAGCATCTCGCAGACCGCGAACAAGCGGTCGTGGGTCGGTTCGGTCGTGGCGCGCTCCAGCTCGTCGTCGCTCCACCCCATGTACGTGCCGCCGGTAAGCGTCTCGAACTTGAGATCGAGTCCGCGCACGGCCTTCATCAGCGCGGCGGCGAAGCTGCGCCCGATTCCCATCGCCTCGCCGGTCGACTTCATCTGTGTCCCGAGCCGGAAATCCGCCAGCGGGAACTTGTCGAACGGCCAGCGCGGGAACTTCACCACGCAGTAGTCCAGCGTCGGCTCGTAGGCGGCTTTGGTGCGGCCGCCGGTGACCGGATTCGGAATCTGGTCGAGCGTCTGGCCGAGCGCGATCTTCGTCGCGATCTTGGCGATCGGATAGCCGGTCGCTTTCGACGCCAGCGCCGAGCTGCGCGAGACGCGCGGGTTCACCTCGATGATCTGATACTCGGAGCTGTCAGGATGCAGCGCGAACTGGATGTTGCAGCCGCCCTGGACGTTCAGCGCGCGGATCACGTTGATGCTCGAGGTGCGCAGCATCTGGTAGTCGAGATCGGAGAGCGTCTGCGAGGGTGCGACGACGATCGAATCACCGGTGTGCACGCCGACCGGGTCGATGTTCTCCATGTTGCAGACGATGATGCAATTGCCGGCGCGGTCGCGCAGGACTTCGTACTCGATCTCTTTCCAGCCGAGCAGCGAGGTCTCGACCAGCGCTTGGTGGATCAGCGACGCGTCGAGTCCCGTCTGCAGCGTCGCCCGCAGTTCCGCCTCGTCGTGGACGATCCCGCCGCCGGTTCCCCCGAGCGTGTACGCGGGCCGCACCACCAGCGGGTAGCCGACCTCGTTCGCGAACGCGACGCCGGCTTCGATCTCGGTGACGATCTGCGAATTTGGGACCGGCTCGCCGATCTCGATCATCTTGGCCTTGAAGCGCTCGCGGTCTTCGGCGAGCTTGATCGTGTCCAGGGGCGTCCCCAGCAGCTCGACGCCGTAGCGCTCGATCACGCCGGCTTCGGCCAGCTCGACGGCGAGGTTGAGGCCGGTCTGCCCGCCGAGGGTCGGGAGCAGCGCGTCGGGGCGCTCGCGCTCGATGATCCGCTCGACCGACGCCACCGTGAGCGGCTCCAGATAGACCGCGTCGGCGATCTCGGGATCGGTCATGATCGTGGCGGGATTCGAATTGACCAGGACGACCCGGTGGCCTTCCTCCCGCAGCGCGCGACACGCTTGAACGCCCGCGTAGTCGAACTCGGCGGCCTGTCCGATGACGATCGGCCCCGAGCCGATCACCATGACAGTACGCCCAGACATCCCGCCGAGCATACGTCCGGACCCGCCGAAAGCCTCCCGGCCGGTGCCCTCGCCACCCCTGCCGAACGGCCCGGCGATGCGCGCCGTCATTACCGCAGGAGGTCTGGTCGACGGAGCGTTCGCCGAGGCGATCGGAACCCGGGTGAAAGCGCTCGCGCCGTTCGGTGCGCGGACGCTGCTCGATATCGCGCTCGACGCCGCGAGCGGCGCCGGAATCGACGGTATTGCGGTCGTCGGCGGCACCGAGGTGCGCGGGTACCTCGGCGAACGCGACGTGCGCATCATCGACGCGGACCCCGACGGCGGGACGAACGTGTTGCGCGCGCTCCACGCTTGGCCCTCCGAGCGCTTTGTCTACCTCACCTCCGACATGCCGTTCGTGACCACGGGCGGGGTGCGCGATCTGATCGCGCGCAGCGCGGAGTTCGCGCTGACGATGGCGCTCGCCGACGCTGACGCCTACGAAGCCCGCTTTCCGAGCGCGCCGGCGCACAGCGTCACGCTCGGCGGAGAACGCGTCGCCAACGGCAACGCGTTCGTGCTCGCACCGTGGGCGGTCGGCGCGGCGCAGGCGCTGGCAACGAAGTTCTTCGATGCGCGCAAGAACCTGCCGAAGCTGGCCCTGCTTCTCGGTCCGATGATGTGCCTGCGCTTCGTGTCGAAGCGCCTCACCATCGCCGACCTCGAGGACTACGGACGGCGGCGGCTCGGCTTCGCGGTCAGCGCGCTGCGCGGCTGCGACCCCGGTCTGTGCTACGACATCGACACGCTCGCGGACTACGAGTACGCCCGAGCGCACGCGGAGACGCCGTCCTGACCGCGCCGCAGCTCGCCGATCCGCGCCGGCTCGGCGCCTTCTGGTTCGGGATCCAAGTCGTCTGGACGGCCGTGCTGGGCGTCGTGCTGCAGGACCGCGTCACCTCGCTCGCGCCGCACGCAATCAATGCGTTCGCCTTGCTCGCCGCAGTGGGCGCGTTGTTCGCCGCAGTATTGCAGGTCGTCGCCGGCGTGGTCTCCGACCGCCGCCGCGCTCGGGTCGGCGACCGGCGGCTCTTCTACGCCGTCGGCGTCGCGCTCGCGGTGCCCGCGATCGTCGCGCTCCCGGTGGCGCCGACGCTGGCATCGCTCTGGATCGCGACGCTGCTGCTGCAGCTCGGGATGAACGTCGCCGGTGGACCGTACCAAGGGATCGTCGGCGACTACATCGCGCCCGACCGGATCGGCCGCGCATCGTCGTGGATGAGCGTGAACCAATTCAGCGGCAGCGTCGTCGGGCTCGTGTTGACCACGCTGCTGCACGGATTCCCGCTCGGGATCGCGCTCGCCGTGTGCCTGGTCGCCGGGTGGGCAGTCACGGACGCGCACGTCGCCCGATTGCCGCGATCGCGCGTCGCGGCGGCACCGCTTCACATCGACGCCGACATGCGCACGATCCTCGTTTCGCGCGCGCTGATCAACGTCGGCTTCTACACGCTCTTTGGCTTCTTGTTCTTCTTCGTTCGCGAGTCGCTCGGCGTCGCCGACGCACGCACGACGACGGGCATCCTCTTCCTTGCGTTCACGATCGCCGGCGTCGCCGGCGCGGCGCTCGCCGGCCGCCCGGCCGACCGGCTCGACAAGCGCGTCGTCGTCAGCCTCGCCTGCGCCGCGATCGCGCTCTCCGTTGGCGCCTTCGCGACCGCGTCGACCTTCGCGGTGGCGCTCCCGTGTGCGATCGCGTCGGGCGCCCCGTGGGGAGCGTTTCTGACCGCCGACTGGGCGATGGCGTACGGGGTGCT